>CALFOL010000632.1 GCA_937919915.1 uncultured Planctomycetaceae bacterium | reverse complement strand
AAACGACGACATTCAGACACAGGTAAATGTCAGTTTGCTCCCGTCTGTCGGAAAGAGGCCGATCAAACGTCGATCGTGATCACAGCATCAGCATCAGCCACAGCCACAGCAGCCGTTGTCGGGGCTCAAACGGTGGATGTTGCGGTGTCAGGCACGGCAATTGCCGCCGGTTATTACTCACTTGCCGCAACACAGATTACGATTCAGGACGGGCAGGCCACGGGCACGGTCACCCTGCTGATCGCCGCCGATGGCAACCTCGAAGCCGCAATAGAAACCGCTACGGTCACAATATCGAACCCATCCAGCGGCGTGGTACTCGGATCGACAGTCTCTGCAAACTTCACGATTCAGGACGATACAAGTATCACGCTGGACGAAGTGTCTCGCTACCCAGGCAGTCAGCCGACAGTCACATGGCAGCCGGTTCCCGGCGCCGTACGATATGAAATGTGGTTCTCTCGCGTCTTTCCGAGTGGGCAACGAATTTACTCAGACACCAACGTCTCCGGCACGTCGTGGACGCCGCCCGCTGTCCTGGACGCCGCTGCGTATCGCTATTGGGTGCGAGCATTCGACTTCAACGGCAACGCCACGCCCTGGTCGCTGCCCAACACCTTCGAAGTGCGGCCAACACTGATTGGACCACTGAATGGAGCGTTTACTCAACGTCCAACGTTCGAATGGGAACCTATCCCGCTTGCGACCGGCTATACGCTGTTCCTGCGATCGGATTCCGGAGACCAGGTGATTACGGATATCACGGGAACATCGTATATACCGACTTCCAATCTACCCGCTGGTACGGTCCGCTGGTGGATTCGACCGGCTGACGCGATTGGAAATCGCGGCTGGACAACCGCTGGTGTCGTCGGCAGTCAACCACGCACCGTGTTGCAGACGCCTGCTGGCACACAGACAGATGTGACTCCGACTTTCACCTGGAGCCCCGTGAGTGGAGCCGGACGCTACATCGTGCATGTGGTTAACACAGACACAAACCAGGTTGTCATTCGCGAGGATGACGTTAACGCGAACTCTTATACATCGTCCGCACTTCCTGCGGGCAACTATCGCTACTGGGTAAAGGCCATTGACGCTGCGACCAACGAATTCACCAGCGGCCTCTGGAGCAACCCGCTTAACTTCACCATCGTTGTGGCAGCCACAACGATGGACACTGAAGCAGAAGCGACCAACAGCCTGACAGCCTTTGTTGAAGTCAGCGACTTGCTGGAACCCGCCAGTCAGGTCGAAGTCATTGCCGCGGTGGAAGCGGAAGCAGCTCCAACGGCCCGAACGGTTGCCAGCACACCACAGGGGGAGACGTTTGACACGGCAGTGGAAATTGAATTGGCAATGCTCGATACCGTCATGGGCGCAGCGGGCGGCACCGGATGGCTGTTTGAGTAGCCCAGGCTGAAGGCTCGAAAGGCCTGGATCCCCGTCTGTGATAGTTCTTGAGGGCCAACGGTCCGGCAGATTATAATCGCTCGGGCCGTTGGCCCTAAACTCCATTGGTGGCAATTAGACCTGGGCCTTCAGCTCAGGCTCGGTAAACTGATGAGCCTTTGGCGCAAAAATCACAGCCTACAGCGAATCCGGGAGCAGTTTACTTATTGTTGTGAACGGTCCTCGCTCGCGGGAGCAGACTTTCTTCGATCAAAACGCGTGCCCGCGGCCACACGTCAGCAAAATTCGCTGTAATACGTCGTGAGCGGGTCTGGCTCGTGGGAGACGGCTCCCACAATCCGAAACGCGGCCTCCGCGGCCGCGAGTCAGCAGGACCTGTTGTATCGGTCCGGATACACCCGACTGCGCAGCTTCGTTTTTGCTGAACAATCGGCTCGCTGGGGACCGTTACTTCGTGTCATAGATCGGCAGCCCGGCGCCTTCGGCAACCGGGCGCGTCGTCAACTGAATACTTTTAGTCGCTTCGTCGACAACGATTACCAACGCCCCCTTGTAGTCAGGATTTCCAATAATCGCATCGATCGCTTTCAATGCAGACACTTCGCCAAGATCGTACGTCTGCGCCATATTCTGAGTCAGCCCCGACAACTTCAAAGCGTCCCCGTTGATCGTGATCGGCGTTTTGATTTCGCTCGAGATATACGCCAGCGCTCCCTGCAAAGGCTCACGACGGAAGTCGACCAGGATCGGCAACTTCAGACGATCCGCGACCGTATCCGGCATCCTGGGCTCGGTCGTTGTGACGGGTCTTGGGCCGTTGAAGTCGGTCCGAGTCGACTCGTCCCACGTCAGCAGGGCACCAGCAGCAAGATTGCCAGCAGCATTGTCTGGCAGATAAGTCACCAGCCGGACAAAGTTCTCATCAATACCGCTCGACGTTCCCAACGCAGTAGCCTTCATCATCGCTGGAAAACGACCGATCATCGTGCGATAACCCAGATTGCCGGGATTCATGAACCGCACAGCTTCACGCAGCCTGCCCGGCAACTCCGCAAGCTGCCCGGTCACTCGCCGCTGGACTTTGTACTTTGAGCTGTCATTTCTCGGGTGCAGCAACGTTTCCATGTACAACGCATCGTCGTTCAGGTGAAAACTCCAGCTAACGGTTTGCACTTCGTTACCGAACCATGTGACAAAACTATCGGCAAAGTCCTGCATCGCTGTACCGAAAATGAACTCGCGGTGAGTATCAATGTTCTCCAGGTCGAACATCAACGTCATCTCACGTGTTCGATCAGAACTCTCTACCAGGACTTCCAGGTCTACAGACGGCTGCCGGGAAAATGTCTTGGCCTCCGCCAGATCTGTCGCCAAAGCCACTGGGGCAACCACAAACGTTTTTTCATCAATCAACATGTAAGCGTGTGTCTGTGATTCAAAAATCTCTGCGTCAAGATCCGCTCTGATTTGCCCCTTAAAACGCTTCAGCTGCAGCTCCGAAGCCGTCTGGGCTTCTTTCAGACGAACCACGACTACAACTTCGGGCTCACTGGTTCGGCTCAAGAACGTCCCCCCAAACGTTAGTTCTTCGATTTCCTGCGGCTCAAAAGTAGTTACTTCCACGATTTTAGCCTGCATCCACGTGTTCAGGTTTAATGCCAGGCTGACAAACTCCTGATGACGTCGATCTCGTGACCAGACTTCCGCCGGCCGGATGTGAAACACCATTTGCGGAACGAACGGCATGTAGTCCAGGGGAATCTGCTTGCCAGACGTGGGGCTCAACAACTTGCCATCGTCGTTGGCAACAGATGCTTCCTGCTTCTCCTGTTCCCACTCCGGATTCTGTTTGGGCTGTTGTTCCGTCAACTGCCGCGCTGCATCGGCCTTTGCCTTCTGATCCTGCTGGTACCACAACCCCGCCATGCTGGCCACAAACAGCGCCGTCCCGATACCGAGAACGATGGGACCTTTGCGGCTTTTCTTTCGGCGAGATCTCACGCGGCTGACCACGCTGGCGTCTGCTCCACCTGTCGCAGCAGCCGCAAAGTCCAGTTCGTGAGTACTGTTGTTCGGCAACGTCGATTCGATGGACGCCAGCGATGGAATGGGAATTGGCGACGGCTGATCGAAGTCGAACGCATCAGCCGCGGGCACGACGGGTTGCGGAATCTGTGGCAGCGGAGCGGCGGGGAACACGGGATCTGCCGCTTGATCAGCGTCTGGTATCCACCGGGGCGACGTTCCGACCATCGGCGTTTCGGGTGTTGGCTTGCGATTCGGCGGGGCAGGTTGCTCAGCCAGTTGCAGCTCAACTTCGTCCGGTTCTTCCAGAATAAATCGGTGCTGGCACTTGGGACATTTCCCTTTGCGGCCGAGATATTCGGGACCAGGCAGCTTTAGTCCGGCAGTACATTTCGGACAAGGGATAGTAACAGACGACATGACGAGCCCAGACGAAACGAGTTGTGTGTTCCTCACGCTGCAGCAGAACCGAAGTCACAACTCCAGCGATGCCCAACCACAATTGTACACCGAATCGGGCCTATCGGAAACGTTCGTCATCGAACGGATGCAGGCTTTGCAGGCCTCCGCCAGCCGGCAGTGCGCCAATCAGCGCTTCTGCCAGTTGAAAATCGTCCTGCGTGGTGATTTTGATGTTCATTGGCCAGCCGGGATGTACAAAAACGGCAACGCCACTGGCTTCGACCAAAGACGCTTCGTCAGTGAAGGCAGACGGATCGTCTGCCGCAGCATAGGCATCTTCCAGAATGCTGCGTCGAAACACCTGGGGCGTTTGAGCCAGCATCAGGGATGTTCGATCAACAGTCTTCTGAATTTGTCCCTGTGCGTCGACTGACTTTACCGTGCTGCTGACAGGTGTCGCAGGAATCACAGCGGACCGCTGCTCAGCAGCAGCAAACAACTCGGTGATCCATTGCTTTGTCAGCAGTGGGCGAGCCGCATCGTGCACGGCGATGAACTCGCACGGTTTTGCCAACTGGCTTATTCCGTTCTGCACGCTTTCTGCTCGAGTCGCCCCACCAGCAGCAATCGTGAGCGGCAGGAAAGCCAGATTCGCAGCAAATCGCCATTTGAAGTCCTCGACATCATCCTGCGCAAGTACCATCACAACTTCAGAGACGTCGTCACGATTCACAAAGTGCTCGACGGTTCGCAGCCAGATCGCGCGCCCCTTCAGCTCCACGAACGGCTTCTTGTACCGAGAACCCTGAAAGCGAGTGCTGTCACCAGCGGCGGGAATGATCACCGCAAATTTTACCATGACTAAAACCACCACAATTGTCGCTGGATGAACTCCTGCACGTCGCCGAACAAACGGAAGGCCAGAGTGCATTCCGAACAGTAGATTCGGACGGTCACCTCCGTGCCGATTCGTTTGATCGGAATCTCTTCTCCGTCTTCCGCCACAGCGATCAGTTCAAACGAAGTCCCGAGTTCCGCGTCGACAGTGGAACGCGTGCTGATTGTTATCAGTCGGCATTTGAACTTGGACGACGGTTCACTGACGATGGTGAACTCACCTTCCAGTTCGTCGCCTTTGCCGGCCGCTATGCGTTCCTGAATCGCACGCGCAATATGGCCCATGCGTTTTTCTTCGACCAGCAACTCCATGTGCCACGGTGCATCAGCGGCATCATTCATGATGTCGAACAAATGGTCCCCAGCGCGAACAGGGCGATCCTTAAGAATCTCCATGCGTTTGAAGTCCGCGATGACACCAGCTGCCGGAGCACGAATATTCAGCTTTTTCTGCCTGCGATCCTGAAGCTTCTTCAGCTGCCCTTCAGCGATTTGCCTGTCCGCCTCAATTCGAACAATTTCGACTTCGTAGTTGTGCAGAAGTGCCAGATCGTCTCTATCCGCAGCATTACGAGCATTCTTTTTTGACACCAGCAGATCCTCCTGCTTCGTCAATTCGCTGGCCGCCGCGAATATCTCCTGATCAAGATCATCGTTTTCCATTCGCAACAGCAACTGCTCCGGGACTACTCTGAATTCACCAAATTCATCCGGAATCAGAATGTTCTCGCGCGATGACCCACCGACATTAATCCTGATGTCACCGTCGTGCGGTGCAAACACAGCATGCTGCTCGACCGGCATCAACTTTCCATCAGCATCAACCGGGTACTGCACCTTAATCAGCGTCAACGCTGCCACGATCCCGCCGACAGCCAACAACACAGCAGTCGTGATCGCCAGTTTTTTTCCTTGGAACCACTCCAGAATGGTTCCGATCGCTTTGAAAACAGACCGCCCAAAGATGCGACCATGAGTCCGGGAATTCCACATTGCCGCGCCGACGTGATCGGCCAGTAACTCCGCACGCTGTTCGAGTTCCGGGGCAGGTTCGGATTCCGCAACCTGCTCAACGACCAAACAGCCGATGGCTTTGGGGCGTTTGGTTTTGCGTTTGCGATCGGCTTCTTCGCCCTGCTCCCGGACCATTTCGTCACTTTGGAACAGCGGCACCATCATCACCATGCGAGAACCGCTTTCCTGGACGAATTCCGCCAGCGGTTTTTCGACCTGAGGTGCCAGTCCTTCGATCTTGCCGGAGTACATTAATGTGTCTCCGGACTGAATCACTCTGCGACACAACTTTTGCATGGCGACGATCAGGTTCGCTCGCGGATTCACCGTCGACTGACCACTGACCGCCCGGACTTTGACCTTGCTGCCCTTCTTGGTGACGATACTAAGCCGGTCACAGCCCAGCAATGGACGACCATCACTGGCTGATGCATCTGCGACTTCCTGTTCGTCCAGAGAGCGTTGGATCCGCAACGAAAACTGTTCGAAATCCGTCCAGAATTTGCTCTTCATGTCATTTGACATGGGAGCATTCCGGCGTTTGCCTTCGATATATCGTGAAGCATAGCCACACATCTGTTCCAGGAACTGCATGTAACCAGACCGTGCTTTCTCCGGCACGTCCGCACGCTGGAACAACTGCACAACCCCGACGCAGGCTTTCTCTTTGTGCAACGCCGACAACACCATCACGTGCTCGGTTGGCAGTTCCACACCCGATTCATGGGTCAGCGTTTTCGCTTCACCGGTTTGCAGCACATCAATCAGCAGTTTCTCGTTGATCTGCATTGCCCCGGGACGTTGCTTCAGCCCGGTCTCTTCCAGATTCTCTTCGGCGGCCAACGACAGACGCCCGCCATCGAGCACCCAGACCGCTCCAGCGCGAGCTCCGATGGCTGATACGACACGCGTCAAAAATTCCGGAAAGAATACGGTCGGGGGAATTTCCTCACCCGACATGCGTTCGACTTCCCTGGCCAACTGCATCACCTTCTCGCGAACGCGACGCAGGTTGTCATCTGATGCTCCGTTTGGTTCTGCCATTGTTATCCCGACAATTCGACTTCCGTCGACTAAATGATGGTTCTGGTGCGGTTCTGGTGAACAACCGGTTTTGTAGCTGCCTGAGCAGACGCATTATCGTCGTGAATCCAACGGAAGTGCATTCCATAACTCACGTTGCGCGTTTATTGAGACTCCTGCAGGGGAGTGTTGCAAAGATGTGCATTGAGAGCAACATCGCCCCGCAGGTATCGATCTGAACAGGCAAATTCTTATGAACTCCACCCGATGTTTCATGATGACACATTGAGGCACGACTACCTGTTCGTCCCGATTTGCCAATCCTCTCAATGGTCGCCACATTTATTACGGAATTTCGATTCGCCGGATGCTGGCCCGTTGACAACGCAGATTGCACCATTCGATGTTGGTCAGTTCGGATGCCAGCTGCGGAAAACCGGGATCCACCAGGCCCACAGCGGCAAGGTCGACGGCCCTCGGCGAAATCAGCGATTCGGGCATGTCCGCCGACTTTAGCAGCAGCAGACGAGCGTCGTAGATTGTTGCCAGCCACGCGGCGATTGAATCACTGGTCACGTGCCATGAACGGGGCAACGGAGCGTTCCCGATTTCCAATTGTTGAATCGCAACATCCGGGATCAGCACGGCAACCGCCTGCGACGGGAGTCCAGCCACCTGATCCACGCTGGTCACTGCGCAGAGGCGAGAATGCAGGCTGATCAGCATTCTCGCGTTTAACGCCATCGCGTGAATGGCAAGCTCGTGGGATTCTTCCGCGGACAGGCAATGTTTCTGGTCCCAATTCCGCACGAGATCCACGGCCGCTCCGCCGCCAACCACGACCACTGCCGGCTGGAGCGACTCGCGATCCACGAGCGCCAGTAGCCTTTGCACCAAGTCTGAAAGGTCCAGCAGGCTGCCTCCGCATTTTATGATTGTCAGAGCCATGGAAGTGAGCCGCGAGAGTCCCGTCATTTTGCTATGCTTGCGAATCGTAACACTTCCACTCGCAGGGTAAATTCATTGCAAGCGATTCAGACAAACATCAAAGGCGTTGACCTGACGCTGCAGACACAACCCGGCCTGTTCTCTCCTCGACAGGTCGATGTCGGCACGCTGTCGATGCTGAGTTGCGTCGACTTCACCACGGAAGACAAGGTACTGGACCTCGGCTGCGGCTACGGCGTTGTGGGAATACTGGCTGCCAGACTGATTGGGCAGGAGAAAGTGTTTCTACTCGACGCGGATGCCGCCGCGATTGAATGCGCTAAAGCAAATGCTCAAGCCAACGGTCTGCCCGAATTATCTGTCACCCACAGCGACGGCTTCAGCCAGTTCCAGGAGGCCGGCTTCACCAGGATTCTGTGCAATCCGCCCTATCACACGGACTTCGCCGTCGCTCGGCAGTTCATACTCAAGGGCTTCAACCGGATGGTGATTGGCGGCAGCATGTGGTTCGTAACTAAGCGAGACAAATGGTATCGCAACAAGATGGGAGCCGTCTTTGGTGGCGTATCGGTGCAGGAGATCAATTCCTACTACGTGATCTCAGCCGAAAAACGCCGCGAATCCTATGCAGGAAAAGTCTAGTTGCACTTTCCGGTGTCGGCGGATCTGCCCTTCAGTCAGTCAGACTGCGGCCTTCGAAACCTCAGCAGATAGTGCTCTCTCATTTCAGGAATCGGAACTTCCTCGATGAACTCGAATCCGGCTGCTTCTATTTCCTCGCGGAACGTTTTCTTGTCAGCTCTGACAACTTCCAGCACATCTTCACGAGATTCCCCGGGGATGCGATCGTAGTCGACAAGGATCAATTCACCGCCTGGGTACAATGCTTTGAAAATCGACGCCGGCATCTCCTGCGGATACTCAAACTGATGATAGGTGTCACACACAAATGCCTTGTGGATCCGCGTAGTCATGAGTTGCAGGGACCGTGAGTCGTTGCGAACGACACTGACGTTACCGAGTTTTTCGGCGGTGACATGTGCATCCAGATGCTCGACCAAACGCGGAGAGATGTCGACGGCGAACACCTGTCCTCGACTGCCAACGGCCTCAGAAAACAGCTTAAGAAACAGCCCCGTCCCTGCCCCGACATCTGCAACCGACTGTCCCGGGGTGATCCCTGCCGCAACGGCTATGGCATGTTTTTCCGCAGCAACTTCACGGCCAGGCGCCTCCAGTTTCTGCACCCATGTTTCGGCATCCAGGTCCGGGTTCATGAATGCCTCTATGCTTTCCATACGAACAGTGCTTTCCTGTTCCTCGCTGTCCGCTTCCACAAGCTTAGGCAGTGACACGGACTTAACAGGCACGGAAGATTGGATGGCAGCGTCTTACTCGACCGCCTGGTCTTGTTCGGTCGCCTGGAATTCAGTGCTCTCGGTACCAGTCGGTTCGGGTGTGGTCACCGGCGTGTCTGTCTCAATAGCAGGAGTTGACGAATCGTCCGTCTCCTTTGTCTTCGGGGCCTCAACTGTGGCCGGTAGCATCGCCGTCGTAGCAGTTTTTTCCTCGACGGTCTCAGTCGGTTGAGTGACAATCACTTCCCGTGGAATACTCCGCAGTTCCATAACCTCCGAATCATCTGCGACGGCGTCCGTCACATTGGTGGTCGGGGTCGTCTGGACAGGTGCCACCGCGATTTTCACATTGTTGTTTTCTTCGGGAACCTCGATGTCACGGCGGCGTTCGGGCGGAGTCGAAACCCATTTTTCGCTGTCACGGGAGATTGCTGCGTTCATGTTGTTACGAACCAGCGCTGGAACACTGACGATTTCAGATGCTGGTTTAGGTTCTGCTGCCACGACGGGCAATGAATGTGGCGTGGTTGGAGCTTCGACGGCCTTCGGCACTTCTGTATCGGCGACAGCGTTGCCAATAGCACTGCCCTCTGTCTCGGCCGGCAGATCACGAGACTTCGAGATCCCACGTGCCGGAACCCGCTTTAGGCCTCCCTGAGCATCCGATATCCGCCGCGGCGTCAACATGGCCGTTCTCGGATTTTCATCTGCGGACGCAACGTCCGGAGCAGAACGAGGATTCACGCGGTCGAGGTAGATATTCAGAGCGTTGACGGAGTGATACAGAGGAGAACATTTCACGTAAGCTTTGCGGTTCCGCGTCAAGTCGTTAGCCGTCGCTTCGATAGCGCGTCGCACCCAGAGAGCCCGAAGTTCTTCCTGTGGCAGAGCGATCATCAGGAATTCCAGTACGTGCCCGGCACTCGCCATTCGCTTGTTGAAGTCGGGATCATACTGTCGACCTCGGAAATAGTTGGACGACAAAGTGCCGTTACTATTCTGCTGCTGGCGAGCTGTATCGATATATTTTCGGATTTTGTATTCGGCCTGCAACCACACACCACGCAATGGCTTGCCCTGTCGCAGATACACGTTGCGGGCGTGAGCGAGAGCGAACAGACTGTGCGTACCTCCACAGGGAGCTCCCTGCATCGGAAGCGCTGTTTGTTCCTGAACCAGACGTTCGATGCTCCAGACTTCGCCGTCGCTGTTGCGCCAGCGAGCATCGGAAGGCAGGTAACGACTCAACGCCCACAAGGTCCACGTCGGTTCGTCTTTCTTAAGATCCAGCGTCATCTTGGCATGTTCGAGCATCTCTCGTATCGTCACCGGCCCATCGGCGGTCCCGAACTCCTGGTCCAGCGATACCCCACACATCGACAGAATTGCTAAGAACTGATTGGCGTGTCCTTCAAAAGCGTAAGGTCGATTGTACGGATGGGCACGCCCACCAGTACTCGTCTTCTCGAACCAGTATTCGTTGTCGAATATCTGCCCCTGCTGAATCCAGTCCAGACCGGACACCGTTTGATCACCATCCAGCAGTTGAAAGTCATGACGCAGCCCCAACAACGCGTGCATCATCTGCCACGGAGTATGCTGCTGCGTAGACAACATCCGGCGGGCCGTTGTGTCTACGGCCTCCTGGCTGAGTCTAACCAGGGGGTCAGTCGATTCTTTTCGAACGCCTTGTGAGACATTTCGAAACGGATTTCGTTTCTGCTCATACTCCGGCAAGGCGATCGATGGTTCATCAACGTCCGTTTTAAGTTCGTTGGAATTCAATTCACCTGACGTCGTGGCCGGTTCATCGGATAAGACCGCCTTTGATGAAGCCATCAACAGCATGACCAGGAGAGCAAGATGGAAGGAAAGTAGCCGTGGCAGACGCATCTGGTCACTCCAGGGACGTTGGTGAGAGCATTAATGATGTTCCATCTCACGAAGAGGATGGTCACACTGAATATTCGACGAGCAGCCGGGGCCGCTTGATGTTCTCTACATCTGTCAGAAGGCAAATATCCGTTACAATGCGATCTGATTCCGGCACGGTAAACCGGGTAGTCTTTGCGGCCACATAATCCGAACTGTGTCTGAAAAACCCACATCACCCCTATCAGCTGAACTTCGCAGAACGCAAAGTTCATTGGCGTTTTCTGCCGAACAACCTTTCGTGAACTGGAACCGGCAAACCCTGCAACTGCGGAATCGGTCATCTGACATCCGATCCAGTGGTCTGTCCATGTTGAGTTTACCCGTAGCGGACCTCGCAGAGAGTTTCGAGATCACAAGGAACACGGCCGAATGTCTCTGCGACTTCCGCTACGGAAAATCAGTCAGCTCAATGCGGACAAACCATTGCAGCGAAACCAAATAAGTCGTGAGCGGTTCTGGCTCATGGGAGACGGCTCTCACTGTCCGAAACGCGTCCTCCGCGGCCACAAGTCAGCGAAATTCGCTGTACCCGATAGTCGAGACAACGACACCATGCAGGTTTTTCCTGCCAGTCATTTCGCTGTGACAGTCGTCGACGAAAGAACACGGCTCCGACAAACGCTCTGCCGACGGTTCCGATCACCGTGCCGGGGTGCATCAAGGAAGTCGGGCGCCAACTGAAGTTGACTACACCAGACTCTGCGGCCGATGGAATCCCCAGGAAGCGGCCAGGGCATCAGCTGCTTCTTCGACATCGGTAATTTCGCCCCAACCGCCATTGCGGAGAAAAGCATGAGCGAATTCGTGAGCGATGATGTACTTCGCGAATTGTTCTGACGCAGAATCCAGTTTCGGCCTCAGCACAACGCGACGTGAGCCATGACCAGGAGGACCCGGAGTTGGCATGAACAACGACCAGCCCTTGCCGGGTTCATAGTTGTCAATGTCGACTCCAAATCGTGGATCGTCCACAAAATCCCGCTGGACCTCTTCTGGCAGTCCCTGCAGGACTGACAAGACCCGCTGCTGCAGAATCGGATAGACATCAAACGGTTCAAGATACGCGGTAAACAATGTTCTGTGATCGCTTAACAGGATTGGAGACTCGGATCAGCCGGGCGTCATCGACAGACGTGCACCAGAAGTGTACCAAACGACAAGCCGAACGCAGCGACTGACCATTTCCTATGCTTCGTCGGCCATTTCTTTCAGGACTTCAATGACGACGTCCAGCCCCTGATCGAGCTCTTCGCGGGTGATGTTAATCGCCGGCAGCAACCGGACGACCGTGTCCTGAGTCGAATTCACCAGCACTCCGCGTTCCATAGCCTTAGCCACCGCAGGAGTACTCGGGATCGAAAGCTCGATGCCGATCATCATGCCACAGATTCGCAGGTCGTTCACGATCGATAGCGATTCCGTAGCCGCTTCGAGCCGTTCTCGAACATAGGCGGCATTATCCTTTACGTATTGCAGCAAACCTTCACGTTCGATTGTTTCGCCCGTGGCGAGACCAGCGGCCATCGCCAAAGAATTTCCGCCGAACGTACTGGCGTGCATACCCGGACGCAGGTCGCCAGCGTATTCGCTCTTCGTGATCATCGCTCCGCAAGCCACGCCGCCCGCGAGCCCTTTAGCCAGCGTGATGACATCTGGCTGAACGCCCGAGTGCTGATATCCAAACCATTCTCCAGTGCGGCCCATGCCGGTCTGCACTTCGTCAAAGATCAACAGCATCTCGTTTTCGTCACACAGATTTCGCAGGCCCTGCAGGAATTCCGGATCCGGAATCTGTACGCCGCCCTCACCCTGTACGGGTTCGATCATGATCGCACAGGTTTCGTCGTCGATTAAATTGGCCACGCCGTCCAGATTGTTTAAGGCGGCGTATCGAAAGCCAGCCATCAACGGACCGAGACCTTCATGGTACTTTGGTTGTGCGGTTGCCGACAGAGCGCCGAACGTCCGACCGTGGAAACCCTTTTCGAACGTAATCGTGCGAAATTTTCCGTTAGCAGAGCCGTGCAATCGCGCTAGCTTCAGTGCGGCTTCGTTGGCTTCAGCTCCACTGTTACAGAAGAATGCCTTGCCGAAGCTGCGCGTACACAGAAACTCAGCAAACCGCCCCTGCTGTTCGACGTACCAGGTATTTGGCACATGAATCAGCTCAGCCGCCTGTTCCTGAATGGCCTTCACCACTGCAGGAGGCGAATAGCCCAGAATATTGCAGCCCCAGCCCGGAAACAGGTCCAGATATTCACGCCCCTCCGCGTCCCAAACGCGCGATCCTTCGCCTCGAACCAGCGAAACGGGATAGCGACGGTAATTGGGGATGACGTAATCGTCGAAAAGTTCGATGGTCGATCGGCTGTCGAGCGGGGTTGCCGTGCTCATTGAGAATGACTCCAGAATAAAATCTGTCAAAGCCTCGATAATACCACCAAACCGGGAATTCGACGAGGTCCGAACCGCAGCCTTCGACACGATTCCCACCGTTGGGTTCGGTAACCTCGACGCATAGACCGGAAGTCCGGTTTTTCATTACAGCAGTTCCTGCTGACTCCTGGCCGCGGAGTGTGCGTTTCGGACTGTGATAGCCGTATCCCACGGCTGCCCAGGCGATTTCCGAGCCGTGAGAAGCGACGCAGCCAAACAACCTGCCACATCGACTCAGAAGCCGATTGAACCTACTGCACCACAGGCTGCGGCGCCGTCGAAATCTTTCCCGCCGCTCGTTGTCCTTCGCCCGCGATTCCCTGATCACCCAGGTCCTTCCGTGCGGACGCAGCCAGTTCGGATAACCGCTGCACCACATCCGGGTGCTGAGCAGCCACATTCGTCGCGCACGCGATGTCGGTTTCGACGTTGAACAACAGCGGTTTATCTGATTTGTCGACTTTGAAATGTGGATGTCGAACGAAAGATTTCAACGGCACAAACAGTTTCCACGGTCCGCTGCGAACCGCCTGCAGCTGATCGCGATAGTAGTAGAAGAACGCATCATACGGCGTCTTTGCTTCCTGTACCCCCATGATCAACGGAGCAATGTCGTGGCCATCCACCTTGTGTTGGACGGGCTGTCCTGCCAACGTGGCAAAGGTCGGCAGCAGGTCCATTGTCGTTGCCAGTTCGACGCAGGTCGTCCCCGACTTCACCTTCCCCGGCCACCACATGATCGTCGGAGAACGAAACGCGCCTTCCGAAGTTGTGTAGCCGCGCCCATACAGCGGCCGATTCGATCCGCGCAGATCGCCTTCCATCGACGGCGACATCGGAGCACCATTGTCTGACAACCAGATCACCAGCGTGCGGTCGTCGATCTTCAGTTCTGTCAATTTGTTCAGCAGCTCACCCGTCGACCAATCGATTTCTTCGATCGAATCGCCCCACGGTCCGTTTTTACTTTTCCCTTTGAACGCCGGACTGGCGAAAGGAGCTCGAGTACTTCCCGGCATCGGCTGTGGAAAATACACAAAGAACGGTTTGTATTTGTTGTGCTCTATGAAATCGAGCACCTCTTCGGTGCAACGTTTCGTCAACATGTCCCGGTCCGCCGGAGCTTCAATCACGGTGTTGTTGCGCATCAGCGGAAGTTCGGGCCACAGCTTTCCGTCGAGCCGTTCGCCAAGTCGTAAACCGACATCGCGAGTCATATCGTCGCTGTAGGGAATGCCGAAGAAGTCATCGAAGCCCTGCCTGATCGGCAGAAAATCCGGTTGATCGCCGAGATGCCATTTGCCGAAGATTCCCGTGGCATAGCCTTGTGCTTTCAACACTTCCGCGATTGTGACTTCGTTGGGGTGCAGCCCGTATGGCGAAACCGGCCGCAGCACATGCCCATCGCGAGGATTGTCGTGCATTCCGACTCGTTGTGAGTAACACCCCGTCATAATCGATGCGCGAGACGGCGTGCACACCCCGGCAGTCACGCAGAAGTGAGTGTAACGGCAACCTTCCGCTGCCATGCGATTCAGATTCGGCGTGCGGTTCACCGCCGAACCAAACGGCTCGATGTCACCGTAGCCCAGGTTATCGCAAAAAATGACAATAAAATTCGGCGGCCGCTCCACCACTGTCGCGTGTGCGTTCACGGCACCAGCGAAACACGTGACGAAAAAGATCAGACGTATCATCAGCGTCTCCGAGGAAAGGTTGTGCAACAATGACCGGTTCTGCCAATATCCAGGACGATGCGCCAGCGAGTGAATGAGTGTTGAACCGAATTCACTCGCTGGTGCGCCGCGCTGGAATCGGCTCCAGGACTAATCTTCCGCCAGGCCCTTCTGAAACGCAACCATTGGCATATCCATGTTCGTCAATGCCTTGAACTGCAGCTGCAATTGTTCGGCGAACATCCTGGACGGATTTACATAGACTGCGCCCCGAGCCTGCGACTCTTCTGCGAACGCTGATTCGCCAGGGTATTTTGTGAGGTCAATGACCATCATTCGTTCGCGAATCAGCGATGGATTCAATTGGCCACGCCCAACGCCACATTGAATATCGGCTCCGGCCAGTACGATTCCTTCGGTGGTTGTTGAGTGCACAGCAGACCACGGGATGTGGCGAATGTTCGCTTGCTTCGCTATCGCCATTGCAGCGTTATCCGACGTAGCAGCCACACTGACCGCTGCGTTATGGCTGCTCAGGTACGCAATCGTGGCCATCGCCAGCGGCCCGGTTCCGAAGACAGTGACGGCGCGCCCCTGCATCCAGCTTTCACTGCCTTTTGCGGCCGACGCTACGTTATGCAGCGCCTGAAAGAATGTCGAACGGCCTTTCCAGCCCGATTTCCCTTCGGTCACCAGATCCATAAAGCCGCTGCCTTCTGTGACGCCATCGCACAACTCGCTCAGGTTTCCGTCATACAACGGATCAACCAGCAACGCGTTGATTTTCATGATGCCCAACGCCTTCTTCAGGCGTGTGATGTTGCCCGGCATCAGCGGTAAACAGCGAATCGGTTTATCAAGTTCCTTGAACGCAGCGTTTAACACGCGCACTGTCGTGTTTTCTGCGGCACCCATTCCGACAACACCAATGAAACGTGTCTTTTTCGATATATCGCCCCAGCAATACTGGTCTTCAAGTTGCCACACGGTTGGCTGACCTTCATGAGTCTCCATGCCTTTTTCCAGTGCAGCATAGATCCACGGTGAACCGTACTTGCGGCCCAACAGCGAAAACGTTAACCCCGACGCCCCAATGCCCTGACCAACAACGGGCAACTCGCGCGATTGAGTCACCGCGGCCAGCAGGGGCCAGGCAGCATCCAGATCTTCCGTCGGCCACGTAAACTTCACAACGTCCGCTTTGGCTTTGTAACACTGCTCGAAAATCTCATCGACGTTATTCAACGGGCGATTCAAACTGGTGTGACTGATCACGCGTTTGGTTTCGCCGAAGCGCGGGATCTTATTTGCAATCTCAAGATCCAGTTCCACATACGCCGGACCAGCGACGATCGTATTCCGCAACAACGCCAGGCGTTCTTCTTCACTGCCCGCCCAGTTGCCGCCATCTTTTCTGCGTCGACACGAAACCAATACGGGTTTGTCACACAGCTTTATCAGGTCCGCAATGTCCGGCAGTTTAATAAAGTGGTCCAGGCAGAGTTCAACCAGGTCGGCTTTGCGCGACGCGTTCAGAAGATCCGCCGGAGCGAGTGTTCGAGAGGATGGAGTAACCGAAATACAGATCATTTGCGTAAACGCCAGTACTGATTGCAGAGAAAAATGAGAGTCACGCAGGCCTCTTGCCGCTACGTCGTCGGATCCAGAGGGAATACCAGTATCGCCAGCCCGTGACAGCCAGCACGCACAGGATTCCCATCACAGGACCCCGCATCCTGGCGTTCGTCCAGTAAAAGGAATGCAGCACCAGAAAGGATAGTACCGACACCCACAGCAACTGTATATCTGCGACGCTGCGAAACAAAACCGAAGACGGGCAACTTTTGTCCGTAACAACAGTACGTCGAAAGCAGCGAACAAAACGGCTGTTCACGACACAGAACAAGATGCTGCCAGGCAGTCCTGCCCACAAGACCGTGTACCAGACAGCAACCGGCACCGACAGCCAGACAGATGCGGCGTCGTACGAGTCCATGGCCGGAGTCAACGCCCAGAATCGTCGCCACCGCAGGACACAGGCCTGAACAAACACGCCTGGGCGGGCTTTGACTGTGCGAACAGCGCGATCATACATCCATTCGTCAACCGCCACCTCATTGCCCTGTGCTGCCCCATCTTCCGTCAGTTCACGCTGCAGTTGCTGCTGCCAGCGGTCGAGGCTTTTGCCGTCCCAGACGGGATTGCCGGCGGGCAGGACGACTTCGTCATAAAAGACATCGTTGTTCCCGAGCAACAACGTATAGCCCCCATGAGTCGTCGCTGGAACAAATGCGTTGAAGTGAGTAGCGTTGCGAATGATCCACGGCAGCAGAATCAATCCCGCCACCAGCGCCGGCAGAATGACCACGCGACCAGTCAACGCCGTGGATGAAGCGGCTTCAGACTTGCGGGACCCAAAGGACTGCCAGCACAACAGGAAAACCTGCACAAGCGTCAACACGGCACAGGTAATCAGTGCCACAGGACGGCAAAGTCCGCTTAGCCCAAAACAGACGCCTGCGACTATCGCAGACTTTGTCGGACTGTGTGCGTGCCTGACATCGTGCCCCTCGATCATCGGCGACGTCAGAAACGAACGTGCCTTGAGTACTTGCAGGACGGCCAGTGACAACATAGCTGCGGCCAGTACTTCTGTCATCGGTAACACCGTATATCGCAACAGAATCGGATCGATTCCCACAGCAGCGGCTGTAGCGCCAGCCCAGTGACCGCGCAGTCCGATCACGCGAGCCATCCACCACGTCGCGATGATTACCAAGGCCCCCGCCAGCACGTTGATCAATCCCACCGCAAAGGTGACCTTTATTCCGGTCGCACGTAAAGCAGCCAGCAGCAGTGGATAGAACGGCGGACGAAATGCGGTTGGCGTCTCTGTTCCGGGAACGTTGAAGCCGCCCGTCTCACGCAGGGTTTCGGCATGTGCCACGTACGCGTCCGGATCCGTGCTGAGTTCTCCGGCACGAAAGACGATCACCAGAATCCGCAGCGCAATCCCAGCGAACACCAGAGCGATCAGCCAACGTGATTCCCGCGGTGTCGGCGAAGCTACGTCGGTCGGCAGTTCGACCGAATCGCCCTTACCGGCCATTGACCAATTCGTCGTCAAAGTAATTGGTTCCCATTCCCGCGTCGATCACGATGCCCTGCGAATTGATCCCGGATGATCGAGGACTCAACAAAAACGCGACGGTGGATGCGACTTCTTCTGTGTTAACGGCCTGCTTTCTTAGAGTAGCTTTTTCGGCAAACAAATAGCTATCCACATAACCCGGGATTCCGGCGGATGCTGATGTCTTCAGCAAACCAGGACACACAGCATTAAAACGCACGTGCGAAAACCGCGAAAATGACTTTGCCAGGAAGCAGACCGAGGAATCCATGGCCGCTTTCACCGGAGCCATATAGCCATAATTTTCCGCAGCCATACGTGTTGTCGAAATCGAAATGGTGACGACGCTGCCCGTCTCAGGATCCAGAGTCTCACGAAATGCGTTCGACACCGCAATCAGCGAAAAGCAGGAAATATCCACCGCCTGCAGAAACGCGCCGCGGGGAGTTTCATGAAACGGTAACCATCCGGCTGAATAATCGGCAAACGCAATCGAGTGCACGATGCCATGCAGCTTATCAACCGTGCCGGTGACCTGTTCTTTCAGCGAATCAATCTGTATCTGATGCTCAACGTCACACAGAAAAACAGACGACTCCGGCGCCAGCTTTCGTACAGTAACAGCACGTTCTTCTGATCGGACAGCAAACAATACGTTCGCCCCCGCGTCCAGCAGTACCTTTGCCGTTTGCCACGCCACGCTTTTCCGATTGGCAACACCCATCACCAGAATGTTCTTGCCGTCCAGTTGCAGAAAGTTCATAAGGTTGCGATGTCTGAACTGTTAGTAAAAGAATAGCAAAGTGATGATTTGCCAGACCGTTGAAAGATGTGCCATCGGTTCCGTTAGGAATCGTCCTGAACAGACCAGCCCCGAAGTACACAGCACGGGTGGGTCCTCTGCCTGGGACGCGATTACCAGTCGTAGTGGAATTCGCCAGAATTCCGGACACAAGGATTTCTGGCGAAATCCACTACGTCCCAATGGGCGGATACACCCGTTCTACACCTGCAAAACCGACCACACTTGATTCGAATTACTGTGGCCAGTCAAGTGATACGTTCACCGTGATCAGATCCTTGCCATCATTGGCAATCAACTGGACCAGCCCGTGCTTCGTTTTCGACTGTGGCAGACTCGCCAGTTTGATGCGAACCCGCGTGATCTGATGCGACCCAGTCGGCTCACCAGCCGCTTCATGACGAACTTCCAGCTCTTCAGGCCAGGCCGTAACCCGAGAAATCTCCCACGACGTCGGCGCCGTGAGAAGGACACTGCCTTCTCGCCGGGCGTTCGAACCGTCAGCGGCATCCAGCTGAATGTGTGAGACATTCAGTTTGGCTTCTTCGCCTGGTTTGAAGTCCGGCCCATGAACAATCATCGGTACGGTCACCACAGGAAACCCCGGATCGTCGGTAGTCGCAGTGACCAGCACGTGATGATGCCCAGGAGGAATATCGCCGGACACCGTGCCGATGATGTCCGTTCGTGATCCCGATTGGTGTTGCGATTCCTCTTCAGCTTCGCCTTCGGCGTCGACGGTATGCGATGCCTGTACGATCTCCGACAGCGTTTTGTGGTGCACTTTCGTCGAGACAAACGCGGCTGTCGCTTCGACATCTGTAACCCGCAGCGGTTCGTCTCGAAAATCACTGACCGCAATACTGAAATCCACAGGCTTACTGCTGCGTTGCGACAGATACAAAGCTCGCGGTTGCACGACGACCATTTTCTCCGGGAACGTCGCTTTAATTGTCAGCGTCGTTTGTCGCGGTTTTGAATCGGTGTAATTCACGGTCAGCAGGTACTCGTGAAATCCTGGCGACTGACGAATCGTATCCAATGGCACCTGCAGTGAACCGATTTCTCCCGGAGCAACTGTTTTGGTCCAGCGCGGCGTCATGCAGCCGCAACTGCGTTCGACAGAATCAATCGTAACCGGCTGGTCGCTTTGATTGCGAAAACGAAACTCCGTGTGCACTGAGACTCCCGGTGTGATCGTTTCTTCCGGGTGGTTGTACATGTAAGTGGAGAACAGCAGCGCCGGTTGCGGACGAGTAATCGTCAACGGCGGCTCAGTCGGTTTGCCGGTCGTGAAGTACAACGAAGCGATGCACGGCAACAGTGCGGCAGCGATCAGCATCTTCGGCTGACCGCCGGTCGCAGTCGCACTAACGACAGGTGCAGAAGTTTTTGCAGGCGTGTTTTGTGACATACTCTTTGCACTCATGGTCGCGATCCACCATCCATGGCTGAAGTTCCGGATTTACCTCGGAATGTTAACGGACTCTCCCATCGCAGGAAACGTCGATTCCGCCCACACAAACACCGGCACGCAGCCCCCCCCCGACCGCAGAGCTCTCTCACTCTCCCTCAGATCCCATCCGCCGGACTCTTCACCGCCAGCCCCGGCTTGTTCATCACATGCAAATAGATCATCGTCGTCCACACATCTTTGTGCCCCAGTAGTTCCTGCACTGTGCGAATGTCTGCTCCGCCTTCCAGCAGATGAGTTGCAAAGCTGTGGCGCAAAGAATGAGGCACAGCGTTCTTTTGCAGCTTCACTCGGCGCACGGCCTCTTTGAAATTGTCCGCAAACGTACTCTCATTCACGTGATGTCGGCGTTGCTTCCGCGAAACCGGATCGAGAGATAACTGGCGAGAAGGGAAAATCCACTGTCAGCAGAATTCTCGGTTCGCGTTGGGGTATTTCCGCTCCAGAGCATACGGTAAGCAGACTTCACCAAACCCGTCTTCGAGATCACGCTGGTGCAGTCGCTGGCTGGATTCAATCTGCCGCCGCAGCCCATCGATGCAGCAACCGGGCAACACGGTGACCCGATCCTGCTCACCCTTACCACAGCGAATCACCAGATGACCATCGTCAAAGCAAACATCCTTCACACGCAGGCAACGGCATTCCTTGTGGCGCAAGCCAGCACCATAAGCAGGCGATTATATGTTTTCGCACATAATAATCTTCGGATCATCCTTACCTGAATTACTGGGTGGTCATTCATTATGTACGATTATTTGTGGGCGGGTGCTTACATCGACGAAACGGGTTGGAAAGTGGGTGCGAAATCCTGCTATACGTGGATAT
>CALFOL010000631.1 GCA_937919915.1 uncultured Planctomycetaceae bacterium | reverse complement strand
CACATAATAACCTTCGGATCACCCTTACCTGAAGCACGGGGTGGTCATTCATTATATGCGATTATTTGTGAGCGGGTGCTTATGTGCCTGATACTTGTGTTTGTGGCCTACGCGGCATCCGGTGTCGCTCAGGATAAGGACACGGACGCAGAACCCGATGAGCTGCCCGTCCAACGATCAGCAGATGTCCCACTTTCTCAGACACCCGATGAAAAGGACGCGCAGAATCCAATCGGTAATACTGAAAAGGATGAATGGAGGCCGCGGTTTCAGGTGACGCTGCACACGAAAGAAAATGGCCTGCCAGGCAAGACGCAAAGAACCGTTGAAGTACCGATTTACGAGACGGCGTATGAAGACCGGGAAGTGGCAGTATATGAGCCCGGAAAAACCTCTGAGAGGAAGCTAATCACTCAACGAGTTGCGGTCAGAAAACTGGCGTACCGAAAGGAGACTGTGACGGTTTGGGAACGTGGCTCGGCAACGTTGCTCTGCGATGAATTGTCGGTATCGATCGCCAAATCAGATACTTCGAATTATGGGTTTGAATGTTCGGGAAGGCTGTACATCCGCATTGGCGGGCTGATACTGGATGCAGACTCAGGAAGTCACAAAGACGGCGTGCTGCAATTGACCAACGTGACGATCAGTCAACAGGAAACCAGGGCGACAGCCAGCAGCCTAAGCGTGCCGCTACAGGTGCTGGGACTCGCCACGGCAGATTTCGACAAACCGGTTTCTAATTTAGTGCCGTTTCAGCCGCAGCCTTACGATCAATTCATGAAGGAGGAGACCCGGGCACTTCGTCCAATGCCCGATTCGGGCTTTCCAGATGAAAACGTCCCGAATAGAGCCCAGCCGGACCCCGGTCTGCCGGATCCGTTTCGTGACGCCAACGAGTTTGATCTCGGTGTCGGCGCGAGACATTTTCCTGCTATGGATCCACTGCCAACGATCATCAGATAGGCTCAACAGTCACTGCTCAGCTTTCGCAGGAAGTGGTTCTATCACCACCCAGTTGATTGTTGTGTTGGCTTTCCCGGCTGGTGTCCCCAGTGTGATTGTCAGCCGGCCGTCGCTCACGTCGATGTCGGTTGAGAGTTCTGTAAACGAACCGCTTTGCGTGTCGATCTCTGTGCCCAATGGTTGACCTTCGATCGCGACGTTCTGACCGAACTGGTCATGCGCCGTGTCTCCCAGGCAAACCGAGACACGATATCTGCCGTCTTTGATTACACATTCCCAGGAATCCTGCTGTCGAGTGAATACGAACCCGTCACGCAGGGCCGAGGCGTCGACCTTGCGCAGACGCGTGTTGCTCGACAGGTCCTGTTGCCATCCGAATCCAGCGACGTCGGTGAACTGACTCCCGTGATCGTTGACGAAACCAGCCTCCGTCGGGCCATTGGCGGCGGTGAAGTTAAATGCCAGGATTCCATCTGCGAGTGGCGGCTTAACGTCCGGGAGACCATCGTCTGCGGGACCGATCTTCCACGACACGGTGCCCGGTGTGAACGGCAGCGGGTCTGCTTCGTTCGTCAGTCCGTCTCCATCGGCATCTGTCACCGAAATCCTCGTCGCCGCCGGCGTGGGTTGTGGCTGCACGTGTGCCCAAACGGCGATCGCAATGTCACGACGTGTTGTCTGCGGTTGAAGCGTCATAACAACAGGCTGGTAGCCCATGGCTGAAACGTTTGCATTGATTTCACTTATCCAGACAGCCGTCGCTGATTCCTCCGGACGAAAGTCACAATCAGACTTTTGCAGCGGAAGCAAGTGCCGTAGTGCCAGGTGTTGAATCGCAATGAAGCCCGCGTCCGTTGGGTCCACATCGCCGAACGGCCAGATTGCGACGGGTACTTTGGTCTCTTCCAGCAGGCCCCGCCAAACATCAGCAAGGGCAGCGGAGTCGAAACATATTTCCGAGGGATCGATTGTGCGGTTCAAACTTACGGCAGCCACTGCTCCACAGGCCTGACCGGCTGCGGTGGATTGGTCGTGCAAACGACACGACGAACCCACAATGCTGCTGTAGCCGAGATTCTTCTGAGCCCCCAGAAGTCCCTGAACGGTTTGCGGTACGAAGCTGCGTAGTGGAAAGACGGCTCGACCCGTGCCACCGTTGCCGAAACGACGCTTGCCACGGAAGGTGGCTTCCCAGGGTCCCGCAGCTCCCGCGTCCGACACCCACGTGCGAGCTGTCGGATGGAAGTCGAGTTCAAACTGCCAGCTGAATACGGCATCCGGAAACATGGTGCGTGCATAATTGGCGCGACTGCCTGCGCCGAGGACTTCCTGTTCTTTGATCATGTGCTTCGCGACCAATCGTAGACCTTCGCGAATGTATGGCTTTGGTGGTAGACGATCAGGCGTGCCGAATTCGTCGCTGAGAGCCATGTGGCGGAACTTCGGAAAATTTGCCTGGAGATAGTGCAGATACTGCAGGCTGTGGTGTTTTGCATCGTCGAAAACAATTTGTCGCTGTTCGGCCGTCATTTGCACGATGTTCTTTTTCGAAGCACCAGGTTCTGTCGCCTCCAGGGCATCTGCAACCGTGGTGGAATAAACATCCAGCGGGTAGTCGATGTTAGGATTATTGATCAGCAGGACATCAGGATGATCAATCTGTTCGAATCCATGACCGTCCACAAGCCGCCGTGTTGAATAGGCAAAGTCCTCTTTGATCCAGTTCCACGTGCCCAGAAATTTCCGAGCGTCGTAATTTGCCGGAGCAGCGATGACTGACGGTTGCTGCTGCTCAACGACAATCATGCAATAGGTAATCGGATTCAGATCGGTTGCGGGGAAGTCTGCCGTCGGAGCACTTGGTTCGTCGAATTCCGCCTGGGGATCAATGCCGAAATCGTAAGCAGCACCGGACGCTTTGATGACGTCGCCCCAGTCGCTGGCGTCGATTGTCAGCTTTGCCTTAACCGACAGTGTTTGACCGGGGGAAGTGGTCGACGAAAATACGACACCAGTGACGCGATCCCCCTGCTTGTTAACGCTGCGAACACGGTAGTTCGAATACCGCTTAATCTGACCACAGTCTTCGTGCGGGCGCAGCAATTCGCGGAACACAGATTCCGCGACAAACGGGCGGGCCGTTGTGATTACGCGCGTGTTGCCAGGCCGTGTGACTCCGTCGTACAGGACCGCGTTTTTTGACTCGATGGCATCAATGATCTCGCGGAACAAGCCGGAACGTGGAATCGGCACGTTGCCGTCGTATCCATGGGCACGATTTTCATCGATCGCCCCCAATGCTTCTGCACTGAACTGGCCGCCCAGCCATTCGATATCATTGACCACAACCACACGCCGCATATTCATACGGGCTGCCTGAATTGCTGCAGCACAGCCGGATTCTGTGCCACCAACAATCAGCAGATCGGCTGTGTCAGTCAATTCCTGTGCCCTCGACAAAGGCGACAGAAACATCGCCATGGTGATCACCAGAATTTGTTTCATCGTTTCGTTCCCGCCCAGTTGTGGCTGTCCTGCTTACGGAATCCAGACAGTCGCAATGTGCCCGCAGCGTCCACGGACAAAACCGAAAAGCCGTTGCTGTCGTCCTGCGTTCCCTCCACCATCGCGACCAGCGTGCAATAGTGAATCCCGTTGATTTGTGTGAGATCGTTCTTATGGCTGTGCCCCTGAAACACGGCCAGGACGTCGCCGGACGACTCCAGCGCGGCGCGAACCTCGTTGCCGTTCTTTACCCCATGATTGTTGCTGACATCCAGACGCTGGTGCGCAAACACGATCGTAGGCTTTTTGTTTTTTTCCAGATCTGTTTTTAACCACTCCAGTTCCGACGCGGGGATATTGGCATCCGTCCAAACAAAGTTTTTGCGGCCATAAGGTGTGCCGTCACTGCGAAAGCAGGCATCCAGCACGACGAAATGCATGCCCGCGGAGTCGAAGGAATAGTAGGACTGTGACTGACCGACGCCTTCTAAAAATTCCGGTTTGGTGAGTGTCGTCACGCAGTGGTTACCCAACACGTAATGCCGCTGTTCACAGATCGCAGAAAACAGGTCATTGATCGTTTTCAGATACCCCAGCTCTGCGGCGACGGAATCCGCGGCGTCGACTAAGTCACCCAGTTCGACGATAAATGACAGGTCTTCGTTGGCGAATGTTTGAGCCGCCTCTGTGAGCTTCGCAGGAGATTCACGATAGTGCCGAGAACCGGCCGTGGGCTTGTCGGCAAAATGGAGATCCGTTACCAAGCCGATTTTCAAAACAGGTTCCGACGTCTGATCACCGAACGCCGTTCGCACGCCCATCGCTGATGTCAGGATTAAGGTTCCATTAACGCAGAACGCGCGGCGATCAGGCATGGCAGTATTCTCAATGAAGCGGACGAGAGTGTGTTCCCCATTTGTGGCCGCGATTATGAAGCAGGCTCGTGCGTTTCACCAGCCAGTCGGCAGATGGCGTGAAGAAGAAGCACGCCTGACACACAACCCACAAGGTAAGCGGGAAAATCCCACCAGTTGAAAGTGGTGCCCAGAATCATTCTGCCCAGCCAGGTTGCCCGCACCGCCTGCAACCAGGCGGGCTGATACAACTGCAGGAATTCGATCACGCATGTCGCCACAAACACGGTCACTGCTATTCGTCTGATGAATTTTCGGCCTGGCACGACAGCAAACAACAGCAGCATCAACAGCCATTCGTAAGCAACGCTGGCTGGTCCCCAATTGTTCACCCAGTCACGACCGGCCCCCGAATACGCCTTGCAGCCGAATCCCATGATCAGCACCAGCGGCAGGGTTGCGCACACGATCCATCGGCGCCTGGAAGTCACGGTTGTTGACATCGGGTTCTCTCTGAAACCAGGCGGAAAGATCGCATGGTGTCATCAAATTAACGTGGCTGTATTCGAAATGATATCAGTCATAAATAACGCGGAGAGGCTCGGCGTGAGTCGTAAACGTTTATAGATAAACAGCTTACAGCGACTCCTGAGATTCGGCACAGTAAGTGAATATAGGAAAGCTATGACACCAAACGTTGGATGTCTGCCTTTCCGTGTGTCTCAAGATGAGGACCGAACGATGACCCGCACCATTCTTTCCGCCGTTACGATCCTAAGCCTTACGCTGCCAGGTACCGCATCTGCCAACGACATTGTCGACTTTTTGCGGGCCATTCAGGGACCAGCGCCTCATCGTGGTGAAGTCCATCACGATGATCATCAGGGACACGGTCACCGTCAGGCGACAATTCCAACACGGCATGCTCCATCACACAATTCACACCGCCATAGCAATCGTGTGCCTGTGCAGCAATTCAGGACGCGTCGCCCGGTTGTTAGTCAGCGACCTGGTGTGAGCTTTCAGATCAGCTTCGGCAACAATACCATTCCGACACCACGTACCGTCCTGCTGCCTCCGCCAGTACTTGAGGTTCCTCCGGTTCCAGGAAGTTTCGGTCACCTGCCTCATCAGATTGGTGAAATCGTGACGTGTAACGTCCCATTGGAACCGCATGTGATCATCAAAGACGCCTGCGAAGTCGCTCCGAATGCCGTGCCTGTGATTGTTGCAGTGCGGAATCCTCACCTTGGCCGTTGCGGTAGCCGGGGTTGCATCGAAAGCCTGGTCTACGTGGAAGTGCTGGTACCAGCCTGTCCACTACAGCGTGTTGGCGTGTCACCGTGCAGCACGAAGGTTCGTCTGGACTTCGGTCAGTACGAAGTGGACATCACATCACGAAACGGATTTGTGGAAATCGATTACGACAACTAGAGCAGTTTACTAATTGTTGTGAAGGGTACTTGCTCACGGGAGTAGGCGTACTGCGATCCGGCCTGCCTTGTGCGCTATGAGGCTACCGCCCGTCGTGCTTATGTTCTAAACAGGGTCGCAGCTGTCTGTTACTTTTGTCCCAGGCAGTAGAGGTATTCCTGACGTTTGCCGTCTTCCTTGTGAGAAACACGTTGATAGATGCGGCCGCCGCAAATTGTGGGTGTGGCGAAAACGCCTTCGCCGAGTCGATTGGTGGCCAGTCTTTCGGAACCTTGCGGTGACACCTTCAACACAAAAGTAGTCCCCTCTTCGTTTGTCGCATACAGCCGGTCACCCACAAGAACAGGCGAACCGCTGAAGGTTCCCGCCAGACGGCTCTTCCAGGTTTCTTCTCCGGTTGAGGAACTGAGACATATCGCGATTCCTGCGTCCAGCACCGCGTAGAGATATCCATTCTGCTGCAGCATTGATGGAACATATGCGCGCGTCGTGTTCTCCCACACGACCTTGCCGGCACCATCGGCAGCCACAGCCGCGATATGATTCTTCGGGTAGCCTCCGCTGGTGAAGATGTGCTTTCCATCAGTGACTGTCGTCGTCACGCATTCAGTCGTGGCTCCTTCGATCTGCCAGTATTCACCGCCCGTCAGCGGATTCAGGCTGGTGACAAAATCGCAACCGGTAAACAGTAACTGATCTTTGCCGGCAACCCGCAGCACGATGGGGGAAGCGTAATTCGGTTTCTTCGGACGATCAAGTTTCCAGGCAATCTGACCAGTCTTACGTTTCAGGGCAGCGATCGCTCCGCCGCCTTTGTTGTCGGCCGAGACAATGGCCAGATCTTTGTACAACATCGGCGACGAGCCGTAGCCCTGATGAACCACATAGTCACTGATCTTCGTTTGCCAGAGCAGCCGCCCGTCGCGATTTAAAGCCGAGGTGTAGACGGCTCCGGCGCTCAGGAAATTAATGAATAGATATGTTCCGTCGCAGGCAATTGTTGATGACGCGAAAGACGCTTTTTCGTTGCCTGCTGCACGCTTGTTTTTCGCATCAGGAATGCCGCCCTCATGGACGATTGTTGACCATTTCTGTTCGCCGGTCTGACGATCAAAGCACAACACGCTTTGCAGCTGGGTTTCGACATCGGCTGTTGCCAGAAAAACCTGATCACCAACAACAGTGGCTGATCCGTGCCCGCGCCCAGGCACGGGCACTTTCCACAGCACGTTTTCCGAATCGCTCCAGGTCAACGGGGGCTGCTGATCAGCTGCGGCAATACCGTTGTGCTGAGGTCCACGCCACCAGGGCCAGTCCGCTGCACCGACTTCGATTGGATGAACGGGCTTTTCGTCTTCTTCATCAGCGAAGACAACCGGTGCTGCCACGGGACTGAAGAAACAGCAAAGGAGAAACACAGTAATCAGTGACGGACGCATAGCGCTGGTTCCAGGAGTGAGGCGGGATTTGCTGGGAGGGTTTGGGGATGCAGAATTACCAGTGTCTGATGTGTTGTTTTCAATTGCAAATGAGTGGTATCCGTTCCCTAAGTTCTGAGGACACTATGTCACCGCGTTTCGAGAACTGAAATCCATGCGTTTGCTTTTGTCGGGCCGTTAACCTGCGCGGCACCTGCCATAACGGTTTCCCATGACTGCGCCACACAGGCAGGCTCTGCCAGCATGTGCCACCCAGACACTCAACACTCGTGGTTCTGTGTGCTGATAATCCATCAGCTACGACGCATGCTCGTCTTCGACGACCGCGGAATCGTCTTCGATTCGTTCCAGCTTAACGCCGTCGCCGCGATCAGGGGACATTCGGTACACGCGGTCCGCGTATCGGATAAAACTATTGACGTCGTGATGACTGATCATCAGCACCTGAAAGCCGAGAGCTGTTCCGGCATCATGCACGATTTTCACCAGCCGCGGCACGAGATCCGGATGCAACCAGCAATCCTGTTCGTCCAGCACCAGAAATCGCCGATGAATGGCCTCGTCAAGCATAGTGACGGCAAACATGCGCAGACCAACGGAGACCACATTCGCCACAGAACCGCCCTGCCCCTTCATGATGTCTTCAATGTGCCCATTCCGTTCAATGGCAAACTCAACACTGGTCGCGCCATTCCTGAAGGATGCTTCGGCCTTGAACACGATTGGCTGGTCAAGCACTTCCTGCAACGCCTTGGTCAGCGTTGATTCGATGACGTTCAGTTCGTTGCGAAACAGATCGTTGCTGAGTTGCTCTAGCGCAGCGGTGACCTGATCAGCAACTGCCAGAAAGTCGTTCGCGACCTGCAACTCCTGGGTCAGCTTGTGATGCTGGCACTGCACTTCGTCGCGTTTCCCGCGCAGGCGATCAAGCCGCCTCTGGCAGGCGAGCGGGCTTTCGAGTGATTCCGATGGTTGTACAGTGAGACTCATTTCGGAACTTTAGAGCAGGAGGAATCCGTGTCAACCAGAAGATTCCTGAAGTACACCTGCCGTTGCGGGAACCTGAGGGATGCTGTCTTCATGAGATACCGTCCATTCTGGTGCTGGCCTTCGCGGGAATGTGAAGTTGCTCGGAATCGGCGGTCAGCGTCGCAACGCGTGAGTTTTTGCGTATACTTTGCTCAGACCTGCTGACTGGCGAACTTCGGTTCGACATCGGCAACTCAGGCGATCTCACCAAATCTTCGTCTTCCGATCATTACATTGAATCCATGACCACAAACAGTAGTTCTCCTCGCGAAGTCATCGCCCTTTGCCGCCAGTGTGAGATTCAGGCCGTCGATCTGCGGTTTGCCGACTTTCGAGGCCATCAGCGGCATTTCACGATTCCTGTTGAACAATTGACCGAAAGCAGTTTCGAAGACGGTTTCGGTTTCGACGGATCTTCGATGCAGGGATGGCAGGCGATTCACGAAAGTGACATGCTGGTCGTACCGGATTCGCAATCCGCCTACGTCGATCCTTTCATGACACGTACGCTGGTGATGCTGTGCAATGTGAAGGATCCGGTGACTCATCAAAGTTACCCACGCGATCCTCGCAACGTCGCTCGCAATGCCGAAATGTACATGTTGTCGACCGGGATTGCGGACCGTGTCACAATCGGGCCGGATGTCGACTTCTTCGTGTTCGACAAAGTGTCGTTCGACCAGAACGAGCACGAAGGCTACTACCACCTGCACAGTGCGGATGGTCAGTGGAGTCGCGGCATTGACATGGAAGTGGGATCGGGGACTCAGGTGCGACATCGCGAAGGCTATCTGTCGATGCCGCCAAACGATCACCTGCAGAATCTTCGCACAGAAATTATGCTGGCACTGCAGGACAGCGGCGTCGAAGTCGCGCGCCATCATCGGGAAGTTTCTTCCGGCGGTCAGTGCGAAGTTGCTTTGAAAGCCGATTCGCTGTTGCAGATCAGTGACCGGTTGCTGAGATTGAAATACATCGTTCGCAACATAGCAAGAGCCAAGGGCAAGGTGGCGACGTTCATGCCGAAGCCTGTGTGGAACGACAATGGTTCCGGAATGCACCTGCAGCTGGCGATGTGGAAAGATGGCGCTCCGCTGTTTGCGGGTTCCGGTTACGGCGGGCTCAGCGAAACTGCGATGCATGCCATGGGAGGAATCCTGCACCACTCTCCGGCACTGCTGGCGTTCTGCTGCCCCACCACCAACAGTTATAAGCGACTGATTCCACACTTCGATGCTCCGGTGAATCTGTCGTACAGCTATCGCAACAGATCAGCGGCGATTCGGATCCCGGTGAATTCGGGAGATGAGTCCGAGCGTCGGTTGGAATTCCGCTGTCCGGATTCTTCGTGTAATCCGTATCTGGCAAATTCCGCCGTGCTGATGGCGATGCTGGACGGAATCCAGAACCGCATCAGTCCAGGCAAGCCGCTGGATAAAGACCTGTACGATCTGGCTCCGGAAGAACAGCAGGACGTCGCTTCAACACCCGCATCACTGGAGGCCGCTCTGGACGCGCTGGAGAAAGATCACGACTTCCTGTTGCGCGGAGACGTATTCACACCTGATGTCATTGAGACATGGATCGAATATAAACGCACTGTTGAAGTGACGGCAATTCAGCAGCGGCCTCACCCGTACGAATTCTCGATGTACTTCGACTGCTAAGAACTTGAGCTGAGGTTTTCGGAGCGACAGGCAGATGGGCCGACTTATTAGCGACATGGATTCTGAACAGCGGCACTTTGGTTCCGGCTGGATCAGCGGCATGTTGAGCATTGTGCTGGGGGTGGCTGGCAACCGTGTTGTGCCTGCTGTACCCGCAATGGCTGACGGTGGCCGACGTACGCGGCTACTACAACGTCGGTATCATTCGAGTGGCTCTGCACGTTGTTCTGATCGCCGCGTTTGCTTTAGGAGCAACCAGTGTGGCACTCAGGAAGACGAGACTGCTGGGCGGCGCCGGGATGGTGGTGGTATTGATCGCAACATTGCTGGGCGGTTCGCGAGCAAGTGCTCGACTGGCAGAACACAGCGACGTTTACTTTGGCCTGGATTTCTTTCTGTTGAATCTGATCCTGTTGGGGACGATCTTTATTCCGATCGAACGCTTGTTCAAGCGACAGGACCAACCCGTCTTTCGCGACGACTGGCGCGAGGATCTGTTTTACTTTTTCGTCAGCAGTCTGTTTGTGCAGTCACTGGCGTATCTGTCGCTGACACCGTCGATGGTCATGCTTGAAGGCACAGCCTGGGCGAGCGGTTTTCGACAGATGATCGCAAGTCAGCCATTGCTACTGCAGTTCTTCGAAATCATGTTGTTCACGGATATCGTGCAGTACGGATTCCACCGCTCGTTTTATGAAATTCCGTGGCTGTGGCGATTTCATTCCGTGCATCATTCGGCACAGAAGATGGACTGGATCGCCGGCTCGAGGATGCATTTGTTCGAAACGATCCTGTTACGGGCCTTCACAACATTGCCGATGTATTTGCCTGGACTTGCCTGGACTTGCCGAACCGGCTTTGTATGCGTACATCTTTTTCGTGTACTTAATGTCTGTGTTCGTACATGCGAATGTCAGATTCCGATTTCGCTTCCTGCAGAAGCTGATCGTCGCGCCACGCTATCACCATTGGCATCACGGGATTGAGAAGGAAGCAATCAATGTCAATTACGCGGTGCACTTTCCGATTCTGGATCGAATCTGCGGCACGCAGCATTTTCCCAATGATGTCTGGCCCGAAGGTTACGGAATAGAGAATCACCCGGTACCACACGGCTACTGGCAACAATTCCTGCATCCGTTTCGCAAGTCGACAACGACTGTTTCACAATCGTCTGCTCCGCCGGAGTAAATCCTGTCCCGGCATCGGTATCGACACATCGTCTGTGGTGGAACGGTTCCGTTTTAACCAGCTATCCCGCGAAGTGCTGACACAGGTCATCCGGGATTCGCACGGGCCGGTTTGTGGCGTAGTCGAAAACCACAACGACTGAGGTTCCAATGGCTGCGATCTGCTGCAGTTGCTCACTGAACACCGCGTGCTCAATATCGAAACTGGTGCGGCCAATTCTTACGATCCGTGAACCAATGTGCACTGTATCGGGAAAGTGCAACTGCTTTTTATAGTCGCACCGGATGGATGCAAGAATCGGTGACACGCCGCCTGCCGCCATACTGACGCTCGCCGTAACGCTGTTCAGAAGATCAATCCGGGCGGATTCGAACCATTGAATGTAGACCACGTTATTCACGTGGCCAAACGCGTCCATATCACCCCACTGAACAGGCAGTGTGGTGACAAGACTGTAGTCCGTCAGCGCTGCGGAGATCGAAGGTGGCGAGTTCGGCTGAACAGGCATTGTTATTCCGCAGGCTCAACAATTGCTGACGCAGGTGACTTCGGTTCAGGAATTCCTCGAACTTTCAGGAAGCCGGAAATCCCAACGATCACGGCAGCGACCAGTAACATGACGGCCGTCCACTTTTTGACGTTGTCGCGATACTTTTGGCTGCTGGGTTTACTGCCCACCAAAACCGACGCCAGAAAAAAGATAAACAACGCCAACAGAATCTTGATTCCCACCAAAGCATGGTACAGACCATCTCCTCTGTGTTTTGGAATCATCGTGAAGAAGTTGTAAAAGCCACTGACAAGAAAAATCAGAATGCCCATGTGGACAAACTTTTTCCAGTTTTGGCGGATGCGTCCCAGCAGTTCCGTGTTATCACCCTGCAGCGCCGGAATGACGGCTAGTCGAAAGAATGCGGTCCCGCCAACAAGCAGAATGGCGATTCCGACGTGTGCCCAGCGAGAAACGAGTGGCAGGATCAGTGAAGAGTCCATGAGTTCTGAAACCGAATCGGTGATTGCGAAATTGGGAAATCCGCCAGATCATAGTCTGGCGGCCAGGATTTTGTAGTCGTGGACACGCACATTGCGTAAACAGCGGTGTAGTCGTGGATTATCGTTGTGGCAAATCCCGTGGGGCTGCCTTCGCTTCGGCCGGGACTCCGAGAACCACGTAAGCAACATGTGCCACAATAGAGTCGTGGCGACTTCCTGAGCAGGACTTGCCGAAGCTGTGCGACTGCGGCATGGATTTCAGTCAACGGGGGGGATGCGCACCGAATTGTCGTAGGCTTGATCGGCAGATATTGCTTCAGAAGGAAAAAGAGATTTTCCCCCATTGACCATCGGGATTAACAAACTCTATCAATCCCCGTAACGCCCCGCTTTGTTGGGGGAAACAAGACCATCTGCGTCTGGGCCGCGCATTCAGTTAAAAGCTTTTCGGAGAAGCTGTACTATGTTCGTTCCTCTACTGAGGATCTCCGCAATGCTTGTCGGGGCTTCATTTATCGTGGCCACGACATCCGTTGCAGATGACGTTTTCCCTGTTGTTAAATCATCAACACCATTGCTCAGATTGACCGCTGCCTCAAAACCTCAGCAGGTCGAGACACCTCGTGTCTTTTCCAGTGGTCCGGTGCTGTCGCCGAATACAGATTTCTCCATGGCTATTCCTCCGGCCCTTGAGCAGTTTCCAGAGGTGTTCTCGAAGCCGCCCAGCACAGAACTGGATACCGCTGACGTATTGCTGCCGTCAGAGTTTGTGGGATCCACCACAGCGATGGCGCCGGCGATGCAGCAGTACTACGAACCGTATGCTCCCATTGTTGACACCATCACTTGTTCGCAACCGATGGCTCGTGACTGGGCCAGCCTGGAAGCTCTGGTGTGGTGGACGAGCAAATCCGACGTGCCGGTTCTGGCAACGACCAGTCCAGCAGGAGTAGGCCCGCAGCAGGCCGGGATACTTGGTGGAAACGCACAGCCGCTGTTCGGAGATAGTGCACTCTTCGGCGACTCGACCAGCGGCTTTCGATTTCGAATGGGTCATTTTTTGAACGACTGCGATGGCAGTGGCCTGACGGCTGAGTTCTTTATGCTGGGTTCCAGAGGACATGACTTTCACGCAGGCTCGAACGGTGATCCCATCATCGCGCGACCGTTTTTTAACGCCGGAACAAACCTTCAGGATGCTCAGCTGATCGCCTATACAGGCAGCTACCGAGGTGCACTGAACATCAATGCCGAAACGAGAATGTATAGCCTGGCAGGGCATTTATGGGGAGAACTCTACATCGACCGCAGCTGCGACTGCGGTGAAGGTTGCAGTGATGGTAGCAGTTGTCGTCAACGCAATCCTGAAGAAACTCAGCTGGGCATCAAATTCGGACCGCGATTCATGCACCTCGACGACAGCCTCCTCATGGATGAAACGGCCGTTAGCATCGCCAGCGGATCGAGCTTCCATCTGCTGGATTCGTTCAAGACAGAAAACAGTTTCCTGGGCGGAGAAATCGGCATCCGAACCCAACGACAACGTGGCCCGTTCGACCTGGAACTTGGTCTGCAACTGGCTATCGGTGCCACGCGGCAGGAACTCGATATCAACGGGCTGAGTATCGTGACCACTAACCAGGGCGTTGCCACAACTTCGCCGGGAGGACTGCTGGCACTGGATTCGAATTCCGGCTCATGGGATCGCAACCGATTTTCTTTGGTGCCCGGTCTGGAACTTTCAATCGGATACCAACTCAAAAGTGGCTGGCGAGCCACAGTTGGCTACAATCTGCTGTACTGGACGAACGTGCTGAGAGCGAGCGAACAAATTGACGGCTCGATCAACACCGACAAGATTGCTCCCATCATCCTGCCAAGTCCTGGCCCGGAACGTCCGTCCGTGCAGTTTGATGAATCCGACTATTTAGCTCACGGAATTTCCTTTGGGCTGGAACGTCAATGGTAGTGAGGCGCGTCGACAGCGATCTGTGGGTGCCACTTCAGCAACGTATCAATCGTCAATTCTGACACTCGCGGCCAAGCACTAACCGTGGGGCAAAGCAGTTTGCTCCGACGAAAGATCGGTAGCTGCGAAATCTTCACGGCTGCTTCAAAGCTGTTGCCAGGATCGCTCGGCCGCCGCATTGAGTTGCGATCTGGTCCAGCACAACTGGCAGAAACAAGACTCCGGAATAATGACTGGCGGGCATGCGGATGTGATGGTCGTCGCTGATTCCAGCGGCTTTGGCAAACGATTCGGCGTGGGTCGGAGGCACCGTTGTGTCGAAGTTCGCTGAATAGACCCACAGGCGATTGGCGGGGATGCGATGAGCCAGACGGTTTGGTTCAAAGCGATTCAATAGCTCATAAAGAGTCGGCCCGATAAATCCCTTCGCTTCCAGTTGGCGCCGCAGAGACGCCGTTTCACGTTCGCCTGTCATCACCAGTTTCGGCAGATCACCTCCCGCCAGTAACACAAACACGTTGCGGTATGCTGCGTCCAGTCCACTGCTTGTGGCCGCCACAAATCCTCCCAGGCTGGTGCCCTGCAGACTCACGTTCTCCGGATCAATCCACGGTAAGGCAGCCACCGCATCCCGCGATCGTCGGGTGTCCGCGATTCCCTGAGACATCAGGGCGGCGAATTCCTGTTCGTCGCGGTTCTTTTCCGGTGACCGACGCAGTCCGTAAAACGGTAGCTGCATCATGAACGCATGCAGACCTCGGTCGCGCAATCCGCGAGCAACCATGCGACCCACCGTCATGCCGCTGCCCGATTCATGCACCACGACCATCGCCGGAGCCTTCACTGGCTGGCCGGCATCATCCAGCACGGCATACCATTCCATGGCCACCAGATCGTTGATCGCATCTCCCACTGGTTTTGCCGACGGAAACCTGAACACAGCATTCGCCCCGATCTGCGTTGTGGACTCGCAACGCACAGAAAACGCTGCGCCCGTCCAGCACAGGCCGCTCAGACATTCCATCGCGTTCACCGATTCGTCGACCGGAGCAGCCAGCGTGTCTGCGGCCTTGAACACCTGACCGATGGGAAACTTCGCCGCAATCGGAACCGCATCCTCTGCGCTGCCGACCGCACAGGCGACGGCCAGCAACAGCAAGCCCTTGATCAGGCGATTGATAAGGTGCGGTAGTTTCATATGGGGATTGATTTCGCGTGACACCGAGAAGTTGGATGGGTATCATGCGGAACTGCGGCCGCAATTGGAATCCTCCTGCCGTTGATGAATTTTCTGCCTGAGACACTGCCATGATTCGACATCGATGTTTTGCTGTGTTGTTACTGGTTTGTGGACTGCCTTCGGCGGCATCGTTTGCTGAAGACAAGGCGGCGTCTTTGTCTTTGCAGGAAGGCTTGAAGCCGTTCCTGGAAATGCTGTCCGGAAAACAGTCTCGGTTCGATCTTCAGGGCGATCTGAAGATTCAGATTGACGGAAAGCCACAACCAGTGACGTTGCGGTTGACTCGGTTTGATGACGCAGCCTTTGATCTGTCGTTGGCGCATCCGGAGTACGCTGTTCAGATTCAGCGGCGAGCGGATTCGACGGCTCTGATTCTGCCGTTACACAAGGTGGCTTATGTGGGAAACGGTCGAGTCCCCGATGGTGTGAGCCTGTGTCCGGAAGGCATCAGCAATCGGCTGATTAGCGCGGCGTCACAGGCCAGGCCGATCGCGACGATGCTGTCCGTCGTTTCGCCAGAGTTCATTGATCCGCTGATGGAATTCGTCAGGAATCCGTTGAAGGCAGAACGTGACCCCGCCTCGCAACAGTGGATGCTAACGACGGCCAGCCCGATACGGTTTCCGGCAGCCGGACAGATCGTGATCGACGCGGACTTCGGCCAAATCAGGTTACATCTGACCGACACCGTCCCTGCGATGAACAACGACTACGGCGACTTCAAGGTTGTCGAAATTCCTCGCGAAGAACTCGAACGTACGTTGGCTCGCGGCGTTCATCGAGCAACCGAGGTGTTGGCACCGGCTCCAATTTTGACAGCGCCGCGACAACAGGATCGGCGCGTGCAGCATGGCGAACTACGATGGATTGAAGGGCAGCGCGTGGCGATTCTGGATGGGACTCCGGAACAAATCGGGACGGCTCACGGTCAACTCCTGCACGATGAATCGATCCGGTGCATTGAATCCGTCTTGTATTCGTTTGGGACGGCCCACGTGATTCGCACGGGGCACTGGTTCCGCCACGATATTGAAGCTGCTTATGCCCGACTGGCGCCTCATATTCCCGAACGCCATAAGCAGGAAACGCGGGCATTGGCGGCGGCTCTGAATCTGCCGAACGAAACGCTTCAGATTCTGAACGTGTTTCCCGAGATGTTTCATTGTTCGGGATTCGCAGTGTTTAACAGTGCAACCAAAGACGGCAAGCTGTATCACGGTCGCGTTCTGGACTACATGACGACCATAGGATTACAGGACGCTGCGACCACGTTCATTGTGAAGCCCGAAGGGTACCTGTCGTTTGCGAACGTTGGCTACGCAGCATTTATCGGCAGCGTCAGCGGCATGAACACGAAAGCGATTTCGCTGGGCGAAATGGGCGGAAAGGGCGAGGGTCATTGGGACGGCGTGCCAATGGCGACGTTGATGCGTCGAGCTCTTGAAGAATGCTCAACCCTGGAGGAAGTGATGCAATTGTGGACCGAAAGTCCACGTACGTGCGAGTACTACTATGTGTTTGCTGACGGCAAGACAAACGAAGCGGTTGGCGTGGCGGCGTATCCGGAATCGATCGAGTTCATCAAACCTGGACAGAGCCACGAGCGACTGGGCGAAGGCATCACTGATGCGGTCGTATTGTCGGCCGGTAGTCGGCTGGAAGAACTTCGCAAACGAGTGACCGAAAAGCACGGCGAGATCGATGCGGACGTCGGAATGTGGCTAATGAGCCGCCCGGTGGCGATGCAGTCGAACCTGCACAACGTGTTGTTTGTTCCGGCCGACGGGATTTTGTACGTTGCCAATGCCAGTCACACCAAACCGGCGGCTGAGATGCCGTATGTCAAGCTGGATCTGCATCAGCTTCTGCAATCTGCCGCCAGGCTTCCGACTCGCGCGGCCGCAGCTCGCTAGCGGATTGTCCTGTGTCTCGTGACTTTCGTGGTTTTCCGTTCGGACGGGAAAAACCGCCCGTCTGCGTGCTGTTCGATATTGCCCAATGGTCTCGGGATACCTCTATCGTCACTTAAATCGACTGGACTTCCAATAATCGCGACTGGTAAGCAATTGGCGAGCGAGCAATAGTCCGAACAACTCTCTGCCGACGCGAAACTCTGCCCGTACGGAACTGCCGTTTCGCGCGGCAGACAGTGTGAAACTCAACTACTTATAGTCGCCCGCTGACCGGTCACCTTCTGCGACGGATGTCAACGGGATGGTTGGGGATGTCGTCCCAAATTCAGACCGCAACTCAGATGGGGAGCGACTTTGGACTCGCCAATGTTGATACATCTTTTCCAGTCGCGCGATTAGCTGATCAACAGAATTGTTTGGACGTTCGTTCATGGATTCACGGAAATCTGCCTGAAAGTGAATCAGAACGTCGGGTATTTGCATTAAATGATCATGGGCTACCAGATGCGTCTCCTCAGCAGCCCCATCTAATGGTATGGAAAACCTCAGTTGGTTCTCGTCTGCTCTCATCGACAACAAATGAGTACCAAAGGAATCTCCAAAGAGCGGCGCCGAAACGCTCACAACACTGTCGCCACTTTCGTTTACTGTTCCGCCAATCGCAGCAGCCAGTGTTTCCGAACTGATAAGCACCCTCGCACAAATAACCGAACATAACGCTTACGATCTGTTCTGTCGGATAAGGAATATTCGAAGCTTGTTGTGTGCGAAAACCTATAAGCGAATGCTTAGATGATGTGGAATTGGCCACGACGCCAGAGATGACAGGGCGATCTGATTGAGCGTTGACCCACGTCACCATTCGAAGGCCCCCATCGTTGATGGTTTCAACCAGAGCCGCACCGATCGCTGAATGCCCCAGCTCCGAATCTGCGACAAGTGCCTTCACGTCCCTTAAGGGATATGCCTGCGGCGGGCATGGCAGTCAGCCCCAATGAACAAGCCGTACCAAAGCAGAATAATACGCAATAAGCACTGCGAAACTGGCTCCAATACACAACGCCATTCGGCGATGACAACTTGCGCATTAAGGGAACGCGCTGGATTCAACTGTTGAATCGCGACTAAGCAAATTGGAAGCCGGCTGGCACAGCGAGGCAATTAGACTTTCCCCTTTGTTTTTTTGTGCGTTCCCGCACATTGACTGAGGGCGTGGAGCTGATTGTCATTGCTTGGAAACTCCTTCGCTTGAATTGAACCCAAATGTTCGAACCAGAGTTGCGACCTAATAAGACGGAGCGGATGAATTCAATCGCGAGTTTCGGACTTTCAATCGCCCAGTGATTGTTGAAGCCTGAGGGGCGAACAAAAATTGATGTCCGCCCTTTCCTGCGTTCATCATTCAATCGAGTCGGTGCAGGTCTGAATAAGGAAGGCAGGAATTCAGGAAGGCGGCTACGCGCGATCGCCAAACGAAAAAAGCCTGACATCAAGGGGATGCCAGGCTTTTATGTTTTGTGCTGTGATCAGAAGATCGACTTAGTCAGAGAACTCTGGTCGTCGACCGTTGAGTTGCTCTTTTAATCGACCTACGATGCTGGAGTGCATCTGGCTGACGCGAGACTCAGACAGTCCCAGTGTCGAACCGATTTCCTTCATCGTCAGTTCTTCGTAGTAGTACAGAATGATAATCAGGCGTTCGTTGCGATTCAGACCTTTCGTGACGACTTTCATCACGTCCAGTTTCTGAATTCCGCCAGTGGGGTCTTCGCCCTTGGCATCCTCCAGAACGTCGACTTCACGAACATCTTTATAGCTGTCCGTTTCGTACCACTTCTTATTCAGGCTCACCAGTCCGATGGCAGATGCGTCGGTCTTGTGCTTTTCAAATTCCTGAATGGAAATGCCCATTTCACTCGCCAGTTCGATGTCCGTTGGCGGCTTCCCGGTTTTGGCGACCACTGCCTTACGAGCAGCCTCCATCTTGCTGGCTTTGCTGCGAACCAGACGGGGAACCCAGTCCATTGTTCGCAGTTCGTCCAGCATCGCACCTCGAATACGAGGCACGCAATAGGTTTCGAACTTTACACCACGTTCCAGATCGAACGCTTCAATCGCGTCCATTAGTCCGAAGACTCCGGCAGAAATCAGGTCGTTCAGGTCGACGCCCTCAGGCAATTTCGACCAAACGCGTTCTGCGTTATAGCGGACAAGTGGTAGATAACGTTCCATCAGGCGATTTCGCAGGCTCTGGTCGCTTTGATCTTTTTTGAAATCAAGCCACGTGCCCAGGATATCTTCACTGATTTTGGTAGACATTCAATCCTCCATGACGAACAGCATCTGCCGAAAATAATTGCCTGGCTGTATCGCTAAACATCGGTTTCAGCAGCCTTCCAGATCCAGCAGAACCGTTACAAGCACACCAGATTCCGGTGATTTTTCGTTTTCAAACTTCATCCCGCGAAGAAGATTGAATAAACCACCAGGTGGTGAGTTGCGAGTTCTGTGATCTGTTTTGGTTGTGTTCGGAATGCACCTTGACAATTTGGTATATGAGATTAGTAACGCACAGCAACACCACAAACAGCTACCCGCTTAATTGACAGATGCAGTGTTGTTGTTTGTCACTCGGTGTGAACGCATCCATGCGTTCACACCGATCGTTCTTCTGTAAGCAGTCAAAGGTTGACTGCCCGTCGTTGAACTCTTTGTTTTTCGTGATGGCCGCCAGGTTCATTCCCTCTGCCTTTCGGACAGATGAAAACGAACTCGATTTGCTTCGCACGGGCGGTTGATAATGGACCCCAAAAGTGACCACAAGGTGTATGGAACCCACATTTTTTCGCTTTTGTTGAGAATGCAAAGTGTTCGGCAAATTCAACCGGACGTATCCGATGTTCCCGGCAGAAAGTATCTGACCAGCGATTTTCAGTCCGCCGGAGCCGGTTAGCATGTGCAGTTTGTGCAGGAAGACCCTGACGACAACTGCTGCCCGTAGCCCTCTGAGCAGGCGGCGTCCCAATCGTGTTCGGCCCAAATCGTGTTTCGGGGCAAAGACCCATCAGCTTCGTTGGCCTGGGCTGAATCTGGAGCAAGTCACGAACTGATGGAGTTGATTTCATCACCACGGTGCATTCCGATTGGCGTAGACTGTGCGTAGCACAAGTGTCCCTTGTCCCTTGTTCCTTCCGATGCTCGTTTCGGGCCGATTACAGCGTCGTACGCTGATTTGTGGCCGCGGGGACCGCATTTCGATTGAAGAAAGCCTGCACCCGCGAGCGAGTACCTTTCACGACAATTAGTAAACTGCGCTATGCAGTCGCGGTCGACTGCCTATCCGATGTTTCTGATTGACAATTCCGCAACATTACGTAGTTCCAGTCGGCGAACTCCCACGGTTTCGAGTCGCAACCGGCAAAAATGACTCGATCTTGCTGTGATTTCGGTAAACCGCGACAATTGCGGCTTTACCAACACACGCTCACGGACGAGCCACGTGCGACAAGATCCTAAACCACCACCTCTTCAGTTCACACGTCTGCTGACTCTCGGACTTCTGCTTACTGTTAGTGGATGTTTGTCAGGGCCGTCAGATACCACACCGCTGAATGGTCACAATGCCGTTCAGATCTCTGCTAACAGCTTCAACATGACGTGGGAACGTGCAGTGGCTGTGCTCAACGACCTGCACTTCACGATCGCTCGGGAAAGCAAGCAGGAAGGCGTCATCGAAACGCAATACCGAGCGGGCTCGAACTTGTTCGAGCCATGGCATCGTGATTCCATCGGTCACCAGAATCGACTCGAAAGTACGCTGCAATCCATACGCCGACGAGTCTTCGTGACGTTTCAGAGCGTATCGCCGGAAACGGTGATGGTGAGCGTTCGAGTGGACAAGGAAATTGAAGACGTGCCTGGACTGGCAGCGAACTACGAAGGCGGAGCAACGTTTCCTGAATCGCAACCACTGGAACGCGACCTGGATCAGGTTGTGGGACAAAGTGGCCCGTCACGCTGGTTATTTAGAGGCAACGACCGGGCGTTGGAATCGGAAATCATGCGACAGATCCGATTCGCCCCGATTCGGTAAGCCCGTCCGAACTGACAGAGTTCTGTGGCTGCGGTTTCAGTCTGCGCAGCGCCTACGGCGTATTTCGCTGACTTGCAGCCGCGGGGCACGCGTTTCGATTGCAGAATGCCTGTTCCCAATACTGACGCCCCCCGATTTTGTGAGTAAGTCCTGATATACGGAG
>CALFOL010000630.1 GCA_937919915.1 uncultured Planctomycetaceae bacterium | reverse complement strand
GCAGGATGGGTTTGGAGCTTTCACTATAAGTAAGCACCCGCCCACAAATAATCGCACATATCAATTTCAGCTCAGTCAGTAAGGCAACGGCAATTCGCAGGTTGTTATGTGCGAAAACATATAAGCGATTGCTTACATCACAGAAAGATAAGGTTGCAGCGTACATTGAGAAACAGATGGAACACCATGCCGCCGAGCCTTTCGAAGATGAATACCTGAGGCTGCTGGAAAAGCATGAAGTGGCATATGACCCTAAACATGTTTTTGATTGATGCCACAGGAAGATGTGTCGGCCTTTCAGGCCTTTGAGTTCATAATGGAAACAATCCGGGGCTTATCAGCCCCGGCAATGGAGATGTCGGCCCGAAGGGCCTGAATCGCGAACGGAAAATGCAATCTAGCAACTGAACACTGCGAACCGAACAATGAAAACTCCCCATGTCCCAACTTCTCGAACCAACGATTGCAACCAAACCCGGTTACCGCCTGCACAGACTGGAGGTGTACAACTGGGGTACGTTCGACAGCCAGGATGAAGGCAATCGTGGAGAGGTCTATTGCGTCGAGCCCAATGGCGACACCACGCTGTTGATTGGACGAAATGGCAGCGGAAAGTCGACGCTCGTTGATGCGGTGCTGACCTTGCTGGTCCGGCCAGCTGTGCGAAATTACAACGTCGCGGCCGGCGCCAAAAAACGGGAACGAGACGAACGCACATACATTCGTGGAGCCTTCGATCGACGCAGTGGAGACGACAACTCTGGCGCACAAGTGCAGTATCTGCGCCCCGGCAATGCGCATTACTCCGTGCTGCTCGCGTGTTTTCACAACAACAATACCGGGAAAAGTTTCACGGTGGCTCAGGTGTTGTACATCACTGCGGACGGCAAAGCGGACCGAGTCTATTGCTTCGACAAATCTCAACGGTCCATCGCTAAAGACTGCGCCGGCCTGAACAAGGCGGAATTATTGCAGCAGTTGAAGAAACGCGGCTTTCGAGCGACACGGAGTTTTACGGAGTACCACGAGTGGTTTCGGCGCGCGACGGGTGTTCAGAAAAAAGCAATGGACATGCTGAACCAGACGGTCGCCGTCAAAGACATTCAGCGGTTGAACGAGTTCATTCGAGATCACATGCTGGAAGCGCGGGCGTGGGGCGAAACAGTCGACAGTCTGTTGACGCATTTCAACCAGCTTAGTGACGCTCATCAGGCCCTCGTCAAAGTCCGCGATCAGCTGCGCCTGCTGGAACCGCTCGAAAAGCATGGTCTGCAATGGCAGCAACAATCCGAGCAGTTGCAGGCGTCTGAACGACTGCTCGCTGCGACGGACACGTTCTTTCGTCAGAAAGTGGTGGATCTGTTTGAGCCGGAATGTGCGGCAAGGCAGGCTGAACTGGAACGCATCGGCATTCGCAAAAAAGACCTGGCCAGCAGGCTCGCTGACGTGCAGACGATCAGTCGTCGACTGGAAAACGAAATCGACAATGCAGGTGGTGATCGGTTGAAGGAAATCCCTCGCTTGATCGATCTGCAGAGAAAAGACGCCGACAACAAACGAAATTCCAGCAAGCGTTTTCACAGCTCACTGTATCTTGCCGGAATCAAAGACACTGTTGGCGATGCGGAATCATTGTCGGAAATTCTGTCCGAACTTCCTGAACTGAAATCGCAGTCCCAGGCACAGTTAGAGAAGCTGCGAACACAGCACGACGACGCGGTGCTCCGTCGTGGAGATCTATGGACGAAACTTCGTGATGCCGAAGAAGAACTGGCAACCCTGGAGAAACGCCAGTCCAACCTGCCGCGTCGTTTTGTCGAAGTACGACAGCGACTTTGTGATGCTCTGGGACTGAATGTCCGTGACGTGCCGTTTGCTGCAGAACTGATTACAGTGCTGCCTGACGAAAGCCGCTGGGAAGCGTCAGTCGAAATGGTGCTGCACAGTTTTGCATTGAGTCTGCTGGTACCTGATCGGCATTATCGAATTATCAGCACTTACATGAACCAGCATCGCCTGGAAGACGCTCGAGGTTTCGGGCAGAAGATCGTCTACCTTCGAGTTCGAGAACGCCAGCGACGACTGGACGGATCAGTACTGGATCCGGATTCACTGGTTCGCAAACTGAAGCTGCGAGACGGTCATGCGTTGCTGCCGTGGGTTCGCGCGGAACTGGAGGAACGATTTGATTATCGGTGTTGCGATTTGATAGAGGACTTTCAATCGGTTCACGGACCAGCGATCACTCCGGAACGTCACATCCGCAATCGCGATCATCACACAAAAGACGATCGAGAGCGCGTGTCGGATCCGGCGAACTTTGTGTTGGGTTGGGACAATCGTGACAAAAAGCGTCGGCTCGCAGAAACCATTCAGCACTTGAAAAAGAACCTGCAGCTCATTGATGACCGACTTCTCACTCTGCGGGAAGAAGAGCAGGCAATCAACCAGCGAATCAATGCGATCGGCGATGCGTCTCAGGTGCACGAATTTACAGACATCGATTTCATGTTTCACGATGCAGCGATTATGCAGTTGGAAGCTGAACGTAAGCAGTTGGAGCAGGACAACGACACCGTTCGTGTCCTTAAGCAAAAACTTGCCGAACATCGATCTCAGGAAACGCTGTTGTTTGCGGAACGCGACCTTGCGGCGACTCAGGAAGGTGGACTGGCAAACGAACTGAAGCAGGGACAACGTGCTCTGGAAACAGCGCAGCGAAAACTGCAGTCGATGGAAGAATCTGGTGGCCTGGCAGAGCATCGAGAAGTTTTCGATCTGCTGGATGACCTGTTGAGTGACACACCATTGGAAGTGTTCAACATCTTTGAGCGAGAAAAAGACTTTCGTGCGGCGCGCGAAGCTGAACGGGATCGCCTGAGGAAAGCGGCCGATCCCGTGACGGCGAAACTGGTCAAATCCATGGGCACCTTTCTGTCGAAGTTCCCTGAAGAGAAATCGGATCTGGAACCAGCACCGGAATACCTGGACAGTTTTCTGGGACTGCTCGAAGGAATCCGGGAGGAAGACCTTCCACGAAACGAACAACGTTTCAAAGAGCGTTTGAATGATAAGGTCACCCGTGAAATTCAGTTGTTCCGCGGTGAACTGGAAAAGGATCGTCACGAGATCGCTGACCGAATCGACCTGCTGAACGAAGCGCTGTATCAGCTGGAATACAACCCCGGGACACACATGAAGCTCGAAGTGCTGCCGGTGAATGACCGGGAGATCAAAGAGTTTCGCAGTCAGCTTGACGACTGCGTCGACGATTCGTTTGCGGCTTCATTCGAAGCGAATGAAGCCCGATTTGTCCGGATTGAGTCGTTCATTCATCGGCTGCGGGACGAAGAACGCTGGCGAAACAAAGTGATTGACGTGGGTCGCTGGTTCGATTTCGCCGCTCGTGAAATCGACACGACGACGGGGGAAGAACGCAGCTATTACGAAGACAGCACGGGGCAATCGGGAGGAGAAAAAGCGAAACTGGCGTTCACCATTCTGGTGGCTGCGATCGCTTACCAATACGACATTGATCCGGATGACGACGCCAGTGATCGGTTCCATTTCGTCGTGGTCGACGAAATGTTCAGTAAGATCGATGACCAGTATTCAGAGTACGCTCTGGAGTTGTTCCGTAAGTTCGGACTGCAACTGCTGATTGTGGCCCCACTGGATGCGAAAGCCCGCATCACGGAACGCTACGTCGGTTGTTATCTGCTGGTGGCCAAAGATGACAAGAGCCATTCCCGCATTCATTCCATGACAGCACGAGAATTTGAAGAGCAAACAACGGGGATGGATTCGAATGCAGGCCGCAGGCTGAAAAAGGTGAAGCCGAAGTAGAGTTGTGGTATGCGGGGTGCATCGGAGGAAGTCATGAGTGCAGCTGAATCGTTCAATATGGTGTTGAAGTCTGAGTTGTGATTACTCCCGCCGAAATCCAGGCCAAAGCTGACAAACTGTACTCGAAATTTGTACGGGCTTGCCTAAACGGGGACGAGTTTTTCCCGCACGACCTGCGGTCAGACAAAACGCTGTCTGGCGACTATTCGCAAGACACCGAGTCAGTTCAGGCATTGAGAAACGGCAGCAAGGAAGTTCGTGGATTCGGATACAGTGTGGAATGGACACAACGTCGCGTGCGTGCAACGGGCCGCAACGAAGTCCCGAACAGAGTAACCTTCGAGACTAAGGCTGACTTTCTCAGGCTGATCGGTCGCACTAACAACTTCGACGCCTTCTTTGCTGCGGTCGAAAAAGTCCGCGCAACGTTTCCACAGCTGGAAGCGTGGATTCGTTCCAACGTGAAATTGCTGACTGAGTCTGCCGACATCGTCGACGATGTGATTCTTGTTACGCAGTGGTTTCAGGAAAACCCGCGTCCCAACTGCTTTGCACGCGAGATTCCCGTGGCTGTACATGGGAAATTCATCGAACAGAACTGCGGAATGCTCCAACAGTGGTTCGACACTGAAGGGATGTTGGATGCTCACGCTATTCGAGCGGACGAGAAGAACTTCTACAGGCGGTATTGGCTGAGAGACTGGGAACCCTTGATTACATTGCGGTGCCTGGATGTGAAGTTGCAACAGCGATTCGGAATACCATGTGCAGAAGCCGCACTTCCGCTTGCTCAGGTAAACGGCGTTACCCTGGAAGGCGTGCGGATCTTTGTTGTCGAGAATATGACTAACCTGCGAACGTTTCCGATTGTTCCGAATGCAATCGTGATTTTCGGAATGGGGAATGCGGTGGTGAATCTTCGTGATGTGGAATGCTGGCGGAACAACGAAGTGATCTACTGGGGAGATTTGGATGTGTTCGGCTTGCGCATTCTCTCGCAGTTCCGGCAGTTCGTGTGCGATGCTCGCAGCCTGTTCATGGACATCCAGACGCTTCGGCAGTTCCGGCATCTCATGCAGTCACCCCAAAAGGACTACAAATCGCAGTCGTTGCCAGCGCTGTTGTCTGTCAGCGAGGAGGAAGCGTTTCATGAGTGCAACGAATCGAAGTTGCAGCTGGAACAGGAACGGATTCCTCATCAGGCTGTGATTGATGCGATTACGACGTTGAATCGCAATTTTCGCGACGATTGCTGATTACGCGTCCGTCGCTGTGACGGAAATGTGTTTCGCAGCTGCTTCATCGGTCTCCGGGAAATCACTGCGCAGGTGAACTCCACGGCTTTCCTGTCGAGCCAGCGCGGCGGCGGCCATGATCCGTCCGACCAGCATCATGTTCTGCAGTTCCCAGCCCGCTGGTTCCATTAGATCTCGGCGGCAGACGTAGTTGGCCCAGAAGTCCAGCTGCTGTCTGGCGGACTCCAGTTCCCGGTGGTTCCGACTAATACCGATATTACGCCACATCAAGCTCCGCAGTGAGTTACGGATGTCGGCAAGGTCCAGTGCTTCGTCGCTGTGATGAGGAATGCCAGGCCGCGAGGACACGGGTGGAGCAGTAAAATTGTCCGGCTGCTGCAGCGCGGCATTCGAAGCATTGCGACCGCAGCGCAGACCGTAGACAACGCCTTCCAGCAAACTGTTGCTCGCCAGGCGATTGGCTCCGTGTAAGCCGGTGGAAGTCACTTCGCCAGCAGCCCACAGGCCGGGTAATGATGTGGCCCCTTCGGTATCTGTCGTGATTCCGCCGATCATGTAGTGAGCCCCTGGTCGCACGGGGACTCGATCTTTGGTGATGTCCAGGCCGAACTCACTACACACCTTCCCGATATGTGGAAAGCGACGGCGGATTTTTTCGTCGGCGATGTGAGACAGATCAAGGTACACGCAGGGATGGGACGTTTTCGCCATCTGCTGAGTAATCGCCTGGCTGACGACATCTCGTGGCGCTAATTCCATCGCTTCCGGATTGTAGTCGCCCATAAACCGGTAACCCGTGCAGTCGACCAGATGAGCGCCTTCGCCGCGCACGGCTTCCGAAATCAGATGTCGTGAACTGCCTGCGATGTACAGCACAGTGGGATGGAACTGCATGAATTCCATGTCGCGAACTTCGCAGCCCGCGCGAAACGCCAACGCGTGACCATCAGCCGTCGCGATAGAAGGGTTTGTGGTTTCGCGATACATCGCGCCTGCACCACCAGTGCACAGAATCGTTTGTTTGGCCCAGACGAAAGTTCGCCCGTGATTCGGATTCCACACCAGGGCACCACAACATACTCCCTCGCGCGTGAGGAGATCGATGGTGAACGTTTGCTGCCAGATATCAACGTTGTCAGCACCGAACGCGGCTTCGTGGATGGCACGCATCACTTCTTTGCCAGTGGCGTCTCCGAGTGCATGCGCGACTCGAGGATGACTGTGCCCCCCTTCCAGCGTCAGCGCAAGTTCCCCTTCGACTTTGTCGAAGTCTGCACCGTATTGAATGAGTTCTCGAATCCGCTCCGGCGCTTCCCGAATGACGAATTCCACGACGTCCTTGTCGCACATGCCCTTTCCGGCCGCAATGGTGTCGGCGACATGGTTGGCGAAGTCGTCCAGCGGATCGAGCACTCCCGCGATTCCGCCCTGCGCCCATGCGCTGTTGGAATGCGAAATCCGATCCTTGGTGACCACAATCGTGCGCAGCGAGGGATCAATTTCCAGAGCCGCTCGCGTGCCGGCAATACCACCACCGATGATCAGGACGTCGGCAAACAGATGTGGGACTCGTTTGGGATCAAACGGTACCAGATAGCGACGAAGCGTGGGGACTTCGATATGGTCGGGCTGCATCAACACGTCCAGTGATTGCCGGGCTTATGTGAGTAAAGTCCCACAGTGTAGAGCAATCATCGCCGAATGGGAGGCTAACCGGGAGTTCGGTTTCGCAGTTCCCCACAGTGAACAGAATCGTATCAAAAAACGCCGTGTGCTACAGGCTTTGCCAGTGTATCCCTCTGTACCGCACAGAGGCAGCAAAGACAGCACCGTCACTCGTCTACCGAAGAACTACGCTTGATGGGATTTTTCGATCGTTGGCAATGACCAGACTGCCATACTCTGCGTATCACCAGGAAAGCAATTGATGGTCGACCGCACGATCATCCGATCGTCGTCATGCACAGGAGCTGACAGGCCGTCGATGTCCGGAAAGCTGTGCCTGAGCCCTGCGAGGATCAGCGACCACGCTCGTGAATCCTGTGCTCCCAGTTTTTCATTTTGAAAGCGGTCCTGATGAAATTGACGGGCTCGCGTTTCGTCGAACGCATAATCCCACAGGTCGTACTCTGCCATCAGACTGCAGTTCAGCAGATCGGCCCAACGTTCAGACGACGTGCGAAGTTTGTTGATGTGCAGAACCTGTTCAGGTTTCAACTTGGGATCGTTCATGCAAACGCTGAGTGCTTTATGTCGCACGGTCATGTGACTGCGAAACACGTTATGAGCCAGCGGTTCGATGCGAACATCTTCGCGATGGCGGTCGCAGGCGACCAGAATGACCGTCCATACACGGTTTAGAAGATCGTTTACCAGAATTTGTTCTGTGATTGACATCGACGGTGGAAATCGTGGAACCAGCCCAAACAAATACAGCGGGTCACGAATGGTGACACCGTTTTCGAGATCATTCAGGTCACGCATCCAGCGGTTAAAACGATTGCGGGAATGAACGTAGTAATCGCCCAGCAAAGTATTCGAAAGTTCGTCCGGCCGTTCAATCAACAGTCGGCTGTGTGCTGAGATCAGAGCAGTGACTTCGACAAGATAGGCTAGCTTCACGGTGATTCGTCCGGCTGAGTTCGCCACGTTGATGTGGCAGGCGTGTTTCAGTTGCTTCTCAATCGGAAACGCAAACTGAATGCCAGAACACGAATTACGGTTTCAGAATGCCTGCCCTCTGCCGTTACACGCTGAAAACGCCTTGTTTTATCTGGTAAACTGCACGGCATTGTTTTTTTGCAACGGCGTGAAGACGGCTCAACGATGTTCCTCGACCACACGAATGATGCCGAAAACCAACACACAAGGCACCAGTGACTGCTGTTATCGTTGGCGTTGGCGTTGGCGCACAGGCATGAGAGGCCGTTCGTCAGCGCACCGGACGCAGGCTGACATCGGTGACATCACACCACGCGCGATTGATGATTACTCGGCGGGCCTGGAATCGCTGGCTTCAACTGCTTTGGCCGTATCAGGCAGATTTCGGATGCGAGCATTCCTGATATGAGCAGTCGACTGATACGTGCAAAAGCTAAGAGGCTTGCAGATATCCATTTCGAAACGCACATCGACCTTGCGCCCTTCTATTTCGACATCCACAAGCGACTTGCCATCCAGCCACGCTACCAGCTTTTGGGGAGTGACTTTCAATCGCACTTTGTACCACGAACCATTGGTAAAACTAACGTGTCCAGTTGTATCGTTTTCGACTGCGTCCATGCCGTCAAGACTGGAAAGCCCGGTGACTCCTCCACCCCAACCACCGCAGATCAGGCTGCAGTGGCTTTCTGCCACAGGAAACGTGAGCCCCACAAAGAAGTCACTGCCATTGAAACGTTTTGCTTCAAATTCGACTTCATAGTTCGTCTTCGGAAAGTCTTTGCGAGTCGAAACGATGCCTGAAAGATCAACACCCTGTCCAACAACAACAACGCCTTTCTCAAAACGAACTTCGCCTTCGCCACCAAACTCAACGGACTTCCACCCTTCGAGATCTTTGCCGTTGAACAGTGGGGACCAACCATCTTTGTCAGCTACAGATTTTTTCGCGACGGGTTTTTCCGCCACTTTCTGTTCGTCGGCAGCAAGGAGCGGAAAGCCGCCCAAAGTGGCCGCTGCAATAGTGAACAGAATCGCTCGGTACTGGGTGGTAGAAGTGCGCATGTAATGGACCTTGTGTAAATGGTGGGAGTGCGATTTTACCGAGAAGCACGCTGATCGAAAGCGATAATTATTTTTGCCCTGTGAAGCAGTTTAAGGCCCGGCGACTTCCAATTCGATGAATTCAATCAGCTGCCGCGCAATTTTTGTCTTTAGTCCCGTAAATCGGGCGAGCGTTTCGGCATCGGGCGACAGAATCTCAACCGAGTTTTCCAGTGATGAAATGGCCGATGTGTCATTCAGCACGATGCAGTCGCAATGCTTCATGCGGAGTTTTCGCATGGCGTTGTTGCGGGGATCCTGCGATTCCAGTGCGAAGCCGACGACCCAGCGGTGATCTTTCTGTTGACCGAGCTCCGCCAGAACGTCCGACGTTTCGACCAGTTCAAGCACGATCGGATCGCCCGTCTTGGTGATCTTTCCCTGAACGCGTTCACGGGGCCGGTAATCGCAGACCGCAGCTGTCGCGATGACTCCGTCACATCGCGGAAACAATTCCAAACAAGACATCCGCAGTTCGTCAGTGGTCTCAATCTGTGTCGCTTTGGCGCCATCCGGAACAGGCAGATCGACAGGTCCGGTGACAAGAATCACTTCGTGTCCGGCTGCGATGGCAGCGGCAGCAATTGAATACCCCATGCGCCCGCTGCTGGCATTCGACAGAAACCGAACATCGTCGACGTACTCACGAGTTGGCCCAGCGGTGATCAGAATTCGCATGGAAATTTATTTCGCAAAGTGTTGCTCAAGCATTTTCACAATCGATTGCGGAGCGGCCATCCGTCCGGCACCGACTTGTCCGCAGCTCAGCCAGCCTTCTTCAGGATCGATCATCTGCAAGCCATCGTCCACAAGTTGTTGCACGTTACGCTGGACGGATGCTTTTGCCCACATGTCGCAGTTCATAGCCGGAGCAATGAACACCGGAGCAGTCGTGACCAGCAACGTGGTGGACAGCAGATCGTCGGCGAAACCGTGAGCAAACCGGGCAATGCTGCTGGCTGTTGCAGGAGCAACAATGACCGCATCTGCCCGTTGAGCCAGTCCGATATGCTCGCCGCGAAAATGCTCGTTCGCTTGAAAAGGATTCGTGTTGACCGGTCTATTGGTCAGTGCTTCGAACGTTGTGGGGCCGATAAACTGGTGCGCGGATTCCGTCATGATGACCGAAACGCGAGCGCCCTTCTGCACCAGCTGGCTGCACAGGTCGGCAGCTTTGTACGCGGCAATTCCGCCGGTCACTCCCAGCAGGATTTCTTTATCGTTGAGCGCGGACATTGTTCCGCCCGTTTGATGTTTCGAAATTGAATGTGGCCCGAAGTGGCCCGAAAAGTCATTGTATAAAAAAAGGCAGCTCGCTTAGCCCGCAGTCGCAAATGAGGCATTCAGGCGTCCTCGATTGCGACTGCGGGTAAAACGAGCCACCGATGTTGCCATCCAGTCGCAACAACACTGGCAGAGCCAATGACACATGCGGCTTTTGACCATTCAATACATTTGCCGCTAACGGCGGCATCGGATTATAGATCGTCGATACCCGGACCGTCGTCTTCTGCAAGCAGAGCTTCCAGAGCATCAACGGTTGCCGACTCGTCCTTCACAACCTTAACTCGACCAGTTGTATCCAGATAGATCTTATTCGTCATGATCTCTGCAACCACGACTTCCATCATATCTTTCGTCTGCAAATCAACCAAAGCCCGAGCACCACGGTTAAGTGCAACCATGCGTTTCTGCACAAGTGTCGACAGCTTAAAGCGGCCACCGACTTTTCGTACAATCTCGTCTTCACGAAATTCGTCAAGCATTCCTGTTCGTCTCCTCAGACTTCAAAATGTCACAGATCTCAGCGACCGCACGGTCCAGAACGTCGTTAACAACAACGTGCCGATAGCGATCGACAAATTCTAATTCACTGGCTGCTGTGGCCAGGCGTTTTTGGATAGTGGCTTCGTTTTCCGTCCCTCGAGCCCGCAGACGTTTTTCGAATTCTTCAGGCGATGGCGTCTTCAGGAAGATGGTAACAGCATCTGGATACTGCTGCATAACGTTCAACGCCCCTTCGACGTCGATTTCAAGGAATGCCCACGCTTTTGACTGCCAGGCCCGTTCCACCTCCGACCGCAGCGTTCCGTATAGAAAACCGGACGAAAAAACTTCCGCGTGTTCAATAAACAGGTCCTGAGCCAGCTTTTCGCGAAAATCGGCGTCGGCCAGAAAGTAGTAGTCTTCGCCTTCCACTTCCTGCGGTCGAGGTTTTCTTGTGGTTGCAGACACGGATTTCTGCAATTTTACGGGCGATTCGGCGATCAGGCGATTCACGATGGTCGTTTTACCACTGCCGCTGGGGCCTGACAAAACGACCACACGGTGACCAGAAGATGATTGTGAATCGGAAACCGACATTTACTCAACGTTCTGCAAAACTTCGCGAATGCGTTCGATGGCCGCCTTCATCTCAACAACGCTGTGGGCGATGGTCACGTTGTTCGCTTTCGAACCAATCGTGTTGATCTCGCGAAACATCTCCTGCCCAAGGAACTCCAGCTTGCGGCCCATGGAAGTGTCGCTGTCCAGAAATCGATGGAACTGTTCGATGTGGGATCTCAGCCGTGTGATTTCTTCGTTGATGTCACACTTATCGGCAAATGTCGCAACCTCACGAATCACGTCCTTGTCTTCGATGACAACGTCAGCATCTGTGATGGCCTTACGTACGCGATCGAGTAGTTTTTCGCGATACTCAGCAACGACGGACGGAGCGTTTGCAGCGACATCGTCGACCTGAGTTTCGATCGTCTGACATTGCAATTTCAGGTCCTGCAACATCGATTCACCCTCAGTCCGTCGAAAGTCGTCGAACTGCACTAGTGCTGCACTGATTACCTCTTTGACAATCGGCCACAACGATTCGACGACATCGGGCGTGACTTCGGCTTCTGAAATAACGCCCGGCAGTTGCAACAGATCCGTCAACGCAGGCGGTGTGCAGTCGTTCAGCGGCAGACTGTTTTGCAGTGCATTCAGCTGACCAAGATACCGGTTCAGAACCACAGAATTGATGGAGTGACCATCAGTGCCCGCATCAAGCCGAATTCTTAGTGATAGCTGAACCGAGCCGCGGGCGATGACGGTGCGAACCAGCTTTTCGATATCACTTTCGAACCGCGCGACCATATCCGGCAGACGCATCGAAAGTTTCAGATAGCGATTGTTAACGGCTTTGAGTTCAACGGTGGCATACGCGTGCTCAGACTGTTGAGTCGCATTGCCAAAACCTGTCATGCTAAGCAGCACGGAAAACCTTTCTCAACAGCCGCGAATGCTGCGACGCGTCTCGGAGACATTGTTGCTGACATTTCGAAGCGATGTGAAGGAGACCACCCAGCAGTCTGTCGAGAAACCAAACTACTCGGGCTCAGCTTCAGGGGCTGGTTCATCCTTCTTTTCCGCCGCCACTGAGTCGGTTTTTTCCTCTGGGGCTGCTGCTTCGTCAGGCGTCGTTTCAGCTGATTCAGCCTTTTTGCCTTCAACCGCTTCCGGAATTTCCGTTGTGGATGCAGGGTCAGAAGCAGGGTCCGTTTTTGCCGCGCCTGTCTCGGCTTTTTCAGTTTCCGGATCGTCAGCAGTCGCTGTTGGCACGACAATTGGCGCACCTTCGTCGATAGTGCCTTCGCCATCCTTGATTTCGTCAGCCTTCGCGGTCAGTCCCAGGTCAGGATTCACCTGATCTTTCTTTGCCACGTCAGCCGCTCGCATCGAAATGCCCAGGAGACCAGCGACGACAACCCAAATGACGGCAATCACCACGGTGATTTTTGTGAACACGTCACCAGCCCGAACGCCAAGCGCGCTCTGACCGCCCATACCTCCAAAGGCACCGGCCAAACCGCCACCGCGTCCCCGCTGTAGCAGAACCAGAAGGATCATGACGAGACTTGCGAAGCACAACACAGCGCCAAGAAAATAGATCAATAAGCTGGAACCCATGATTCCAATCACTCCAATGGCAGCAAAACCGCTGCGGTGTGGTCTGTCACAAACCAAGTCGAATTAAGCTGACGCCAACTTTCGAGCCGCGTCAATAATTGGGATGAACAATTCTGGCTTCAGGCTGGCTCCGCCAACCAGAGCACCATCCACGTTCGTCTGTCCCATCAAAACTTCTGCGTTGTCAGCCTTCACGCTGCCACCGTACAGAATCCGAATCTGCTCGGAAAACGACGAATCGTAGCGATTTGCAATCCATTTGCGAAGGTATTCATGGGCAGATTCAGCTTGCTCCGGGCTGGCGGTCACTCCCGTTCCGATTGCCCACACCGGTTCGTAGGCAATTACAAGGTCTTTCGCGTCTTCCGCGGATATATCAGCCAAAGCCCCGGCCATTTGGGTATCCAGAACAGATTCCGTCTGTCCGGCTTCCCGATCGCTCAGCAATTCGCCGACGCAAAGCACAACCTGCAGGCCGCCCGCGATTCCCGCTTTCACCTTTTTATTGATAATTTCGTCTGTTTCACCAAGCACATGGCGTCGTTCGCTGTGCCCGATCAGCACGAACTGACAACCAACATCTTTCAACATATTGACAGCGACTTCGCCTGTGAATGCGCCTTCGGGCTCAAAGTACACGTCCTGAGCACCAACGGCCACCGCACTGCCGGAAACCTTGTCTCCAATACACGCAAGGTAGGGAAACGGCGGGCAAACCAACACTTCGACACCATCTTCGGGACTCGGTGCAGCCGCAGCCAAAGCCCCCGCAAGCGCTTCACCGGAGGCTCGGTTTGTGTTCATTTTCCAGTTGCCAGCAACGAGAAATCGCCGCATGAGAAGGCTCCGATTCGGATTCAAGTGTTTGCTTCGAAGGGGTTCCGGCCGGAATTTCGGGCGAAACGATGCGGCATACTACTGTGACGCGGGTTCAGGTCAACCGCGAGACCCACGTAAAACGCAGGTTCTCAGGCGATGACGCACTTCGAAACGTGATTTGAGAAAGCTGATACCAACCCTGGGCACTCGGGAAAACCGGGCGAATAACGTCAATCCACCCGATGAATCGTATTATGAAGCACTCGTTCAAACTCTTCGCCGTCCGCTGATTTCAGCCTGCACTTAATTTCCATGCACCAGGTCTTGCTGAGTTCCGGGATCGTCAACGTCACGGCTTTGCCGTCCTCTGATAACTGAGCCGCAGCAATTTCGATCTGATGCTCGTCATAGTGCTTCGAACCGTAGTCCGCTGAGCGTTTCAGCGACCAGACTTTCACCGTGTAAGACTGCGCACTCGTCGCGGTCGCCTGATCAAGCGGATCCGTAAACGTAATCTTGAGTTTCTTACCCGCTGCGTTGAGTCCGATTGGCATATTGGACGCCTTGCCTGTGTATCGCAGTCGGTAGAATCCGCCCTCCTGAGCCTGCTGACTGCTTCCCCAGGCAAACATGCCTGAGAGATACAGCCCGTTATCGTGATCGCTGATGCGGCCCCGTGCTGTTCCTGTTGGGAACTGCGGAATCGGCAGCTGGCACATTCCGCCCTGCATCTGGCCTGCAACTTCTTCGTGCGGAACCACATAGACCTTGCCGTAACCATAAGACAAATTCAACAGAGTTCCGTTTAGCGGCCCCCAGGCTTCGTTGTTGATCCACATCAGCTCTGCGGGTGAGCGATCGAATTCGTTTGTGATCCAGCACAGTGGCTGCTGCATCGCTTCGTCGGAATCATCCGTGACATCGTGGTAGCCGAACATGTTTCCATAAAAGCCACCTTCACGAACCCAGTTGATGCGATTCTTGGGATTCCAGTGTCCTTCCTGATCGGTGACGATAAAGCTGCCGTCGGGATTCAGACAAACTCCGTTGGCCGCTCGAAAACCGTTGGCAACAATATCCGTCCGCGATCCGTCGGACGGAATTCGCAGCAGCGTTCCATGGTGCGGCACCAGAGCCGTCTTGGCGTGGCGAGCCGACTTGGCGTAATAAAAGTTTCCCGTTTCGTCTCGCTGCAGCCCCATCGCAAATTCGTGGAAGTGTTCCGTGACCTGATGGTCGTTGTTGAAGCATTCGTAGAAGTCCGTTTCGCCGTCGCCGTCTCGATCACGAAGAATCACCAGCTGATCTCGACAAGTCACATAAATATCATCCGCCACGATCTTGACCCCCAGCGGCTGAAACAAACCGGCAGCGATCCGCTGCCACTTTAACCGAGGCTGCTGAGCGGCATCGTTCAGTGTCTTCAGCCCGCTAACCATCCACACGTCGCCATCCCAACTGCACACAGCCACTCGATCGCCATCCGACAGGAAGTCCTGGCCCGTGAGCCGAATGCGAGCCAGCCACGGGTTGGCGACAGGCGTCGAGAGGACGTCGATCGCAAACGGGCCGTTTTCCGTTCCCATGACCGGAACGGTCGTCACAACGTCCGGCCATCGCGCTCCGCCGCCAGCGTCGATCCGCTGTCGCAGATTGTCTGGATGAATTCGATCCTGAATCTGTTCTGCCAGATTTCGCAACTGATCGTCGCTCATGTCCGCTGACACAGCGGCCGACCAGACAACGATATTCTGTTCCGCGTCGGCAGGCGGCAGATCAACGATTAGCCTCCCTTGATTGGAAGCAATCGTCGTTTTGCCATCAACACCAATCACGCCGGCAAAAATCGCCGTGTTGGTTTTCAGTGACTCGCCCCGCTTCATCATGGCGGGCAGCCGGACGTTGTTTTTGGCTGGAACCAAATGCCCGTCGATACTTTCGCCAACAGGCTGTGAATTCAAATCCCAGGCAGCAATCGGAGCCAGCTTTCGCTGTTCAGAAAGAGTGCTCACCTTGACTTCATTGTTGGTCAACAACTTCTGATGGAACACAACGTGTTCCATTTCGCCCTTAAAGAAAGACGGATTGGGGAAATTCCCCGCTGAGAATCCGATTCTTGCGACCTGCCCCGGAGCGTCTGCCTTTGGCCGGAGATCACCACCGCCGTTTTGCTTTCCATCGAGGAGGAAATTAACGCGTGCCGTTTTGTGATCCCACGTCATCGCAACATTGTGCCACTGGCCATCGTTGACCGGCTTCTTCGAATTCGCCGCACCAACCCAGCCAATGTCGTACGTCAACCGTCCGTCTCGCACGAACAAAGACTTTCCGTTCGGAACCCATGGTCCTTCTGCATTGGCCTTGCTGAAAATGGTACCACCTTCCGTTGTGCGAATGCGTGCTGTTATCGTGAAGTCGCTGTTAGTCATGTCGAAAGCATCGCCGTCTTCGACCTGCAGATACGACGCGCCGTTAAACTTCGACGCTTCGATCGTCGCCTGCTGCTTACCATTCGATGACAACACAACGCTGTACGCACCGATGTGACGCAACTGAGCACTTTCGTCAGGATGAGTAGCCGCCAGCAGGCGGTTGGAATCAGCACCGGCTCCCAATGACATCGTACGTGTGAACACATCAACCGACGCGACGTCGCCAACGCTCAAGGTCGTTGCATTAAATCGTTCCAGGACTGTTCTGTCGTGGACCGTGTATTCGACGATCGTCTGATTGCCGACCGTATGCAGGCCTTTGTACTTCGCCCACTCTCGCGGCAACGGCCCGTAGTTTCGGTCATCGCGGCCGACAACGCGCTGGTCATCGTCGAACGATCCCGTCTGGGGATTCGCCCAACCCGGTCCGGTTGGGTTGGCAAACTTGAGATCACCCACAATGCGAGGATGAGTTCCATGCCGACCGTCAAAATGAATCCCCTGCCAGGTGATGAAGCCGGAACTCTTTGCCTCTGGCTGGCGAGTCCACGCAGCGGCCAGTCGCATGGTATCGTGATCGAAGATGGCCCACTTGTTGCCCTTCGCGATTCCTCCAGGCCCGGCATCCAGGCGTACCGCAATGCCCTTGTACGCAAAATTACTGCCATCAGATCCGACTTCAAACGTGTTGATTATCGATGGCCCATAGTTCATATCCGACCACGGAGCGTACTCGACAGGTTCCGGACCGAATGTATCGCCCTGCGGCAACGCGGCCAGATAATCCGATGTAACTTCGCGGAACTGCGTCGCGTTTGCGTCACGAACATAGTCTTCGCGAATGTAGTGCACCACATCGTACTTCTGCTGCGGCACCATCCAGGCCTGAGGAACCATCAGTCCAAAACCGTGTGTTAACGTCTTGTACATCGTGTATGGGTCACCACCATTGCGAAACTTGCCCTCAGCAAATCGCAGTGCTGTTGGCAGCGAACCGGGGCGTTCTTTATTGCCGTGGCAGTTGTTGCACAGGCGATCATAGATTTCTGCGCCGCGCTTAGCGGCTGCGTCGTCCAGACCTCGAATCAGCCCGGCGTGGTCAACGTGTGATTCGTATTCCGGCAACTGAAACGCGATCAGACCGGGCGGCGGCTGCAGCTTGCGAGCCATGTCGACTCCACCATCTCGCACGTCCAGCACATAGCGCAACAGATCCAGAAACTGCTTGCGATCACTTAGCTGATTGACAATCCCCGGCGGCATGATCGACAGTTTGCTGGTCACAACTTCGTCGATGTCTGCGGCCTCGATGGTCACTCGTTCGCCGTCGCGAGCGGGATCGCGCAGAATCACTTCGGCAGCCGTTTGACTCACCAGCAGCCCAGTGCGGACCTTGCCCTCCGTCGTGGCAACCGTAATGGATTCGTACCCCTTGCGAATTTCTTCCGACGGTTTGAGCAACGAAGTTACGACATAATCGTCGTTCGCATTTTTCTGCTGGGCGAGTTTGGTCAGGTCTGGTCCCAGGGAATTGCTGCTGCCATCAACGGCGTGACATTTCACACAACCAATGTGAACCTGGTGAAATAAAATCGCACCACGTCGCGCGTCTCCGGACTCACGAGCGGCAGCGGACAGTGCTGTTGGCGCTTCATTCAGAAGCTGCTGTTCCAGCGTCTGTGACCAGCCCAGTGTGGTAAGAAAAGAGCAACAGACGAAATACGAAACACGACGCATGAATAGGTTTCCGATGGAACGGCCGCGAGGCTTGATAGCGTGTCACCTGCGCACAGGACAGCTGCCATGATCCACGATTCCAGCGGAATTCGCAAATCCACGGACGAATTGACCGATCCAAACTCAACCCGAAATGACCGTTTTCAATACCGAACGTCGTCGTTTATCCGGACTATGGCGATCAAGGTTGGCGCATCAGCCTAAATCGGTGGCGCGGCGAAGGACGATTTCACCCTGCCGGCTACTTCTCAGCCTTTGCCGCCAACAACTGCTCACGTTCCGGCATCGCTTTGTAGAACGGATCCAGCGGATAACAACCGGAGACGATGCCGTTACGCGGTGCGGTGGTGCAATCACTGAACGTCCGACAGATCTTCTTTCGGGCCATCGTCTTTCCGCCAATCACGTCGGCGGGCAGCTCGGGATAGGACAACACCATCCGTCCCAGACCAACGGAATCCACCATGTTTTCACGGACGACGGCCTGAGCAACATTGGGCAGCCATTCCTGTAGATACGAATAACCACTGCCGACGATAATCATGTCGGAATGCAATCGCTTCAGGTTGGCCGTTGCTTCAATTTGACGATGCACGCCTACTAGAGGATCTTCCGGCGGCTGATATCCATCGGACGGTGGAAAAATCGCGGGCCGCTGAATATGCGGGTTGTAATAAGGACTGCCACAGGTTGTGCACAGCAAATCGATTTCCAGTTCAGAAAGCAGGGCGGCGAACTTCGATGGTTCCTTCAGGTCGATTCCCTGTCCGCTGCCGTCACCACCAAAAGCATTCGTATACGGAGAGCCAGCAGAGGGGAGTCCGGTCCGATCTTCTGCATCACGTGGCTCAAACGGCGTGTAGTCGAAAATACTGACACGAACACCGATGCCCAGGCCCGGTGATTCGGCTCTAATCCCGTTAACGATATCGCGGAGAAATCGTGTGCGATTTTCGAAGCTGCCTCCGAAGGCTCCTGGGCGATCAAAACCGGAGAGGATTTCGTGGCCCAGATATCCATGACAATGTTTGACGTCGACCCACGAGTATCCGGCCTTCTGCGCCAGCACACACGCTGCCACAAAGTCGTCGATGATCTGCTTGAGCTCATCGTCGCTGAGGATCCTCTGGTCGTCTGTGATCCCCAGTCGCTGGTCGAGCACCGGATGTCGATAGACAATCCGTGGTTCCGCAGTCCTCTTATCGTTGGGCCGTGCGTAGCGTCCGGAGTGAGTCAGCTGAAGACCGATACTGAGGTCGTCTGTTTTTGTAAAATGCTCTGCGTGAGTATCAACCAGCAGAGTGCGAAGTGATTCGAGATCGCTGAGATTCGCATCATTGATCAACAGCTGATTCGGGTTCGCGCGACCATCGTGTCGTATGGCGACTGCCTCGCCACCCCAAATCAGCTTGGCGCCGCTGAGTCCAAAATTCACCCAGCGTCGGCGAGTCAGGTCGGTTGGCTTGCCATCGGTTGTGCCATCCCAGCCTTCCATCGGGAGAATGCAGAATCGATTGCCGATCAAACCCGCACGACTCACCAGCGGCTGCGCAAGTGGCGAGCCATCGCCGCTGTTCACTTCGTCATCAACGGGCAGGTCGAGATCAAGTTCGGCAAGACGGTTTCGAAACTGCTCGACCGTCTTCAAGGTTGCAATTCGAGGAAAAGCCATAGGAGAAACATGCAATACGAATAGGAAGAGACAGATATTCAACGGGAATTACTGCACCGCACCATGCAGGCTTAACAGAGTCGCTCGCACGGTCTGCAGATCGCCAACGATCACGAAAGACCGATACGTATAGTCACCAGGAGGAACCATGCCCTGCGGCTCCCGGATGCGAAACACACAATTCCATTTCACCACCTTCTGAGCAGCAAAACGCCAGCGACCATAGCCGGCATTCTTAAAGCCGGCTGATGGCTGCTGCGGCGAATAGACGCCCATCGCATGCGACCCGGATTCTGTCGCAAGGATGACGGGATGTTCCTGTTCGCCAGGACCATCGGAAATCGCCTGCAGTTCTCCAGACTCAAGATCCACGACAAAGAACCGGCTGAAGACGGGCGGCATGTATCCCGTCACTGCTTCAAATTGAGCAATCCTGTGCCGTTCAGCAACTGGCAGCCCGAAGGTAACGTCATACTGGATCACGTTCGGGAAATTCTGGTAGCCGATCGTGACTCGCTTTGTCAGCAAATGGTTCGACAGCGGTTCTGAATTCTTTGCCAAATGCCCCGCGGACTTTTCGCCAGGCCGCAGCCAGAACGCCATTTGACTTGTTGTCTGCAGCTGATTCTTCGACGCCACAAGATGCAACAAGCGGCTGGTCGACTTCTGCCCGTTACCATCAAACCTCGACCCCGCTTCCGTCGGATTGAACGTCTCACCGGTAAACTCTGAACCGGCATCCAGATTCGACGCTGACTGCAGCTGTCGACCATGATCAGCGCTGTCGACGAATTCCTGACCGTTCCACGTCAGCGAATGAATGGCCCCGGCGAGTCGTTCGGTGGTCGTGATAACGATCTCCGAACCGGCATACGGGCTGCGAATGACGGCATCACCTGACGGAGGGGCCGCAGCGGCTGTACACATTAAAGAAGGCGTGACCAGGAGCATCACAAGCAGAATTCGGCACAACATCTTGAAGATTCGAGAAGAGCGGGGGAGGGTGTGGTAATTCGCAAGCACACAGAATAGCATCCGCCGTCACAGAATGACCCTGATTCCTCGTCGATATTCCAGACGACTTCCAGAACCCCGTCGATGACTGCAACAACCCCTGCTGAGAATCCAGAGTCTGAAGAAGAAACGATCAAGCTCGATCAGTTTCTAAAACTGGCCGACATCGTTGGTTCGGGCGGTGAAGCCAAGCATCTGATTCGATCTGGTGCGATCAGAGTCAATGGCGAAGAAGAGACTCGCCGCGGCCGAAAACTCAGAAACGGCGACGTCGTAACGTACGCAGATGAAGACTACGTTATCGAAACGACACCATCGTAGGATGGCCTAACGCGGAAATCGCGTTGCCGACGGGTCGAACACCTGCACGCGGTTTCGGCCGGATTTTTTTGCACTGTACAACAGCGAATCTGCGGCAGAAATCAGTAAATCGCACGTCGGAAAGTCAAACCCGTTGCTACACGCCACACCCAAACTGCACGTGACCGAAATCGGCCCGGCCTGAGTTTGAAAAGGCTCGGACGAAATCGCCAGTCTCGAGCGCTCAGCGATTCGTGACGCTTCAGTCAGCGATGTCCGACAGCAGGCAATGACAAACTCCTCGCCACCAAAACGGGCCAGCATGTCCATTTTCCGTAGTTCGTGGCGAATGCGTTCGCAAAAGATTCGCAGCACTTCGTCTCCCACCAAATGTCCGTGCTGATCGTTGATCTGCTTGAAGTGATCTATATCCAGCAGGATCGCGGAAAAGATCTGCTGCTGTTCACGGCATTTTGCCAGTTGACTTTCCATCAACGGGATCAGGTAACTACGATTGAACGCGTTTGTCAACGAGTCACGGATCATTAACTCATGCACAA
>CALFOL010000629.1 GCA_937919915.1 uncultured Planctomycetaceae bacterium | reverse complement strand
CGCATTTTCGACTTCGAAGTTTCTTCAACATTTTAGGACATCTCCAGTGAAACGTAAAAAGGACACGGGAAGGCAGGTACGTCACCAGCCTTTGGGCTAGTATTGGCTAAAAACAGCTTCAAAGTCAAGGGATTTGCGGCCTAAAGGGCTGTGTCACCTTTTTGCTTCGCTTTTAAGCGTCCCCAAATTCATCTGTTCTGTCCGGCACTCTCTATTGCGGCGACATTTGGCTTAAATAGAGCCGACGAATGGCCTGAAATCGCGACATTGGATTGATTTGCTGGCTTTGGCTAAAGAAGTTGCCCGCCATGTCGGCATTTCCGAGTTCCAATTCCAGGCACCCGCAATAAAACAGGGCTTCTTCGTAGATGTGCGGCGGAAGGTCATTTGTGTTCATGACTGCCAAGAGCCGTTTCAACGTTTTGCTGACCGGTTTCGTATGGCTTGAAGCCAGCTCTTCGTAGAACGTCACCACGGCGGGGATTTGAATGAGCTTGGCAGCCTGCATCGCTGCAGCTGGGTCTCCGTCCACCAGAGCCTGGCGGGCCACGTATTCTGGTTCGGTGGGTGTGAGATTGAGGTCAACGCTGGCGGTCCGCAGGTCAGAGCTGTTGAGGCTCTCCAGCGTTCGTCGGATTTTCTCATGCCCAGACGGCGATTGCAGCAAGCTGTTGTTAAGTGTTCGAAGTGCCGATGTTGCTCGGAAGTGATCCAACAGCGATGGTTGCCCGGTATGGCGGACAGCCCGATGTGCCAACTCTGCATAGGCCCACGCCCGGACCGTTTCTGTGTCCGTTGAACGATCTTCCGGAAGAACACGCAGGGCCGCATAAGGAAGTCTCATGGCAATCAGCACAGATGCGACGACTCGGGAATCGGCCGCTGTTCCCAGAGCCAGAATACCATCCAGTTGCATGCTTACGTTCGGCCGCGGCCATTCGAGCTGAAAGAAAAGTTCGCTGGCCCGAATGGTTTGACTCCGCGTTTTTTCCGATTTGGTACTGCCAAAGATCGTTCTTCGCGAGTCGATCGACATGACGCGCCATATAGGATCGACGGACAGATGCCGGATCGTGTCAAGCCGTGAGGAATCAACTACGATCGCGGCTGGATGATGGCGATCCAGGAACAATCGATAGCCGCCATGGACTGTATCGCTTTTCAGGTGGAACTCCCTAAGCCCCTGAAAAATGTCGTACACCGCGGCCGTGTATTCGGGGAGCTCATCCGATTCTGTATCCCATCGATTGTCCATTAGCAGTGGGAAGCGATCTCGACAGGTCTTTGATTGCCAGTCGGCGGCGTGATCTCTGTTTGTTAACAGCACCGGACCATCGAAACGCCATTGAGTCGGGTCGACCATACGTGGCTGGCTTGTGCCACCCATGGCTGACATGCCATTATCGGCCAGCAGCCAGGCCCAGTACATCGAGGCTGCCACCAGGCAACTGCACGGAATCCAGAGATTCCGTCGATTCTGCTGCGTCAGAGACGGGGTAAGTTCCTGGTCGCTAAGTTCGCTTAGGGCAATCGCCGCCAGAACGGTGTAGTAACCGCAGCCGAGTCCGATCATTCCCAACACAAGGCACAGGAGCTTTTGGCCGCCCTTCGCCGATTCGGACTTCAGAGCTTGCCAAACCATTTTCAGAATCGGCAATCCGGTCAATACAACAGCGATCGTGTTTATTTCGCTGCCAGCAAATTTGATGGATGGGATCAGGTCGGTGGGGCGCCATAACCAGCTGAGCGGTCGCAAAGTTGCAGCGGCAAACCCGTCGAAAGTGCACGCTATGGCAATGGCTATGAGGCTGACGGCGCAGACAAACACATGCCGGCGTGTTTGCAGTTGGTCATTGGTCGTGCGCTGCATCGCGAATTGGGATGCGGTCATTGCCACCAGTAATAATACGAGGCCGAATTCGAGTGACATTGCGATTGCCGCTCCGATGAGCATCACAGAAGTACACGTGAATTGGACAGCGGTCGTTGCCTGCCGTGCCAACAGGCGGCATGTCGCTACGATCAGGACCCCCGAAATCAGTTGATCGGGCTGTATAGAAAGTGAAAGTCCGGTCAGCAGCACTGCAGCCCATAGACCGAAACTGCTGCCGACGGCTCGACTAACGACCGAACCAATCAAAGTCGCCGCACATATTGCAAAAGCATAAAATGGCCACGCTGCGAATGTGTCGTCACTATTCCAGACAGCCAGTGGCATTTGCCAGGCTTGTCCTGCGGAAAGCAGGCAACGTTGCGGCGACGAAATGATTCTGGCGGAAGATTCCATCCAATAAAAGTCCGTGGAGAGGACCAGCATCAGTGATGCAGTTGTCCACAGAACGAACTCTGGCCGCAGGCGGAATTTCATCGCTCCACCTCGCCATCTGGCGACCGAATTCGAATCCAATGATCGGTAAACTTTACTGGAAAACCAACGTCTACCTTCGGCATGTGACAAGTCAGGCAATCGTCCCTCCTGCCCATTCCGCACAGCGTGTGATTGTCCGTCTCCGGATCGTGGCACTGAACACACTGCCAGATTCCGGTGGAGTTCTGTTCTGCCATTTTTTTGTGCGGATCGTGACAGGTTGTGCAGCGCATCTTAGATGACAAAAAACAAGGTGACTGCGTGAGACCCATCGGCTGAAATCGGACGATGTCCGGGTTGCCCATAACAATTTCTTCCACTGTTTTTTCTTCCGGAAGACGATGGCACACCGCGCATCGATTCACCGCTTCCATGCGGTCGGTTGGTCCCCAGGCCGGAGGATGAAATTCTCCTTCGCTTTGAACATGTTTTTCCCGAGGCCCATGGCATCTTTGGCAAGTGACACCTGGCTTAATCCGGCTTTCGTCGAGTCGGCCGTGAGCGACCGGGAGGACTGTCGCGTGGCACGAAAAACATCGCCGTGCTCTGGCACCATCAAACAACAGACCCAGCGCTGAGACAGGACTTCCGCCCTTCGTCTCTGGTTGTCCAGGAGTTAACTCGAAGCCATGCTGCGACGCAAACCACGTGAATCGAAATTCGAGCACATCGGTGTTCCCGTGACTGTCCGGAATCGTGGATGCCCATGTACAGGCGTGTGTTCCGGAGCCAAAGCACCAGTCCAGTTTCAGTTCGTGCTGAATGTCATTCGACCGAGTTACCGCTGTCGGTGCACCGTCCCGCTGGATAATTTTGGTTTCTTCATGCCGCGCGGCGTCTGAGGACACGAGTTGTTCAAGCAGCGCCTGGGACGCGGGACTTGAAGCTGGGCGCAGGGTGTTCGCATGACCTGTTTCTGAAAACGTTTCTGCCTGTGTATGACACTGAATACAGGATGACTCATCTGCCCATCCATCGGACGTTGAGACAATGTCCAGTATTTCCGCATCGATGGAAGAGCTTCCTGTCAGGCTGCTGAGCCACAATACGGACAGGAAGACAACCGCCATGGCCGCCGTAAACAGGGAAATCCTTATTCTGGAAGGAGACATCGTAAACTCTGTTTTCGTCTCGTACAGAGCCTTTGAGGCTCTCCGGATTTGGCATGTTCGATTACAGCGGCAAAAAGCACGTCATCTGAATGGTATCAATGCTTCAGGCCTGAAATGAGGTTCAATCCAGGAAAATTCGCGGCCGTCAGAAGATAGGCTGATCGCTGCCTCACATTGCGAATGACGTTATGATTGATTTTAGCGTGCTTGTTACCCACCATGGACACCTATGGAATCTATTTTCAATTTCAACCGGCTTCTGGCCGCTATTGTGCTGTTTCTGTTGACCCCGATTCTTGCCTCGGCGGACGAGTATCGGGCAACGAATGGGCTGCAGGTGTTTTATGATTTCTCGGACACCGGTCGTTCTGTTATCAAAGATCGTTCGGGCGCAGCCGGTCCGATCGATTTGAAAATTGAAGATCCCAACACAGTTCAGTATCGGAACGGGCGTTTGCAGATCATCAAGCCATCGATCATTCGATCCGAAAAACCGCCAACCCGATTGATAGATGCCGTTCGCGTATCCGGCGAAATCAGCATCGAAGCCTGGATCGAAGCCAAAGACACAAAGCAGGACGGGCCAGCTCGGATAGTGACGTTGTCGAAGAATTCCAACGAACGCAACTTCACGCTGGGGCAGGACGGTGACAAAGTGGAGGTTCGGCTGCGAACGAACAAGACCAGCACTAACGGGATTCCGTCGGTTGTTGCTCCCGGAAAAAGTCTCACGACGAAGCTGACGCATGTGGTCTACACACGCCAGCAGGATGGCAAAGCCAGAATCTACCAGGATAGCAAGCAGGTCGTCGAAAAACATGTCGCGGGAGACTTTTCGAATTGGGACAAATCATTGAAGCTTTCGCTTGCCGACGAACATTCCCAAGGTCGATCGTGGCTGGGGACATTGCATCTGATCGCGATTTACGATCGAGCTCTTTCTGCCGAAGAGGTGACTCAGAATTTCACCGCTGGTGCCACTGGCAAACCGTCGCCGGAATTGATCGCAGAACGAAAACGTCGAGTTGCCGCGCAGCACTTTGAAACGGCTGTGGCGCCGTTGCTGGCGAAGCGTTGTTTGGAATGCCATGACTCAGCCATCCACGAAAGCGGGCTGGATCTTTCGACCCAGGTGGCTGCGTTCAAAGGTGGTGAAAATGGTAAGGTGATTGTTCCCGGTGCGGCGGCGAAGAGCCCGTTGTGGGCGTCCGTGGAATCGGATTCCATGCCGCACGAACGAGATCCGTTGACTTCCGCCGAGAAGGGTGCGCTGAAGAAATGGATCGAAGACGGTGCCGTCTGGACGCTGAATCAAATTGACCCGGCGATTTATGTTCACGGCAGCGAAAACCAGAACTGGGTTCAGCGACTGACCGTCGACGAGTACATTCAGACAGTGCGAACAACTGTTGACGTGGATATCGAAAAGGAAGCTCGTGAAATTCTTCCTCGCGATTTACGCGCCGATGGCTTCAGCAACACGGCGTACAATCTGAACGTCGATTTTAAGCATGTGAACGCTTATGCGAAGCTGGCGGAAATTATCGTGAGCCGGATGGACGTCGAACCGTTTGTTAAACGCTTTTCCAAGCGTCGAAAATTCACCGACGACGATATGGGAGAAGTTGTTGAGAAACTGGGCAAGTGGGTTTTGCGAGGTCCGATCAGTGATCGTGAGGTCATCGCTTACCGTGGAATCACGACAACTGTCGCCAGTGCCAGCGGTGACTTTGAAGAGGCGATGGGGTACGTCATCGAAGCCATGCTGCAGTCGCCTCGGTTCATTTATCGCGTTGAGAGACAACAGGGCAGTGGCGAATCGATTCCCGCGACGGATTACGAACTCGCGTCGCGCTTGAGTTACATCGTGTGGGGTAGCTCGCCGGACGAAAAACTGATGGAAGCTGCCGACGAAGGAAACCTGAACGTCGAAAAGGAGGTCGGGCGATTGCTGAAAGACCCGCGAGCCGTCCAGCAGTCACAGCGTTTCATTTCTGATTGGCTGAATCTTGGCCGCATGAACAACCTGCAGCCGAACGCCAGGCGATTTCCACAATGGAACGATCAGCTCGCCAGCGATATGCGCGAAGAGACACTGGCGTTCTTTGAAGAAGTGGTTTGGAAGCAAAACAAGTCGCTGTCATCGCTGTTGAATTCGCCGGTGACGTTTGCATCTCCACAGTTGGCGAAGTTTTACGGATTGTCTGCTGCGGACGGTGTAACGGAGGTTGTGCAGTTTGATCTCTCAGATATTCCCGGCCGTGGTGGATTGCTGACGCAGGGCAGTGTGCTGACTGTCGGGGGCGACGATGCGTCGATGGTGACTCGCGGCTTGCTGGTCATGCACGAACTTCTTCGCGGCGTGGTCAACGATCCGCCGCCATGTGTTGATACGACTCCCGTTCCGACGAAAGCGGGGCTCACGCAACGCAGCATCGCGATGGAACGCATTGCTAATGCCAGTTGCGGCGGTTGTCATTCGAAGTTCGAACCCCTGGCGTTCGGCCTGGAAAAATTCAATGGCATCGGTGCGTATCATGAACAGGATGAACACGGCAACAAGTTGCGGGACGACGGGGAGATGCTGTTTCCTGGCAGTGCAGAACCCGTGAAGTTCAATTCTACGGGCGAATTAATGAATCTGCTGGCGAAGAGTGAACGTGTCAGTCAGAGTCTGACATGGAAAGTGACACAATTCGCGTTGGGCCGCCCTTTGGTGGCCGAAGATGCGGCGACGGTCGATAAGATTCACGCATCGGCCACGGATAACGGCGGCACCTGGCCCGCGTTGATGACCGCGATTGTGACAAGTGATTTGGTTCGTAACACACGAACGCATGTGAGTGATGAATAGCTGGCGAGCCGGGTACGTAAGTGCCTGGTTCTTTCTGCATGGCGAACGAAGTTCAACGAGGACTGACATCCTCGGCTCGCCGAATTCCAGAGAGAAAGAACAATGACAATACACATTCCACGTCGTACAGCTCTAAAAGGTCTTGGCGGCATTGCCATCAGCCTGCCGTTGCTGGAAGAAATGACGGCCAGCGCGGCGATGACTGCTGCCGCCAAAGAAGTGGCGAAGGATGTTCCTGTTCGAGCGTTCAACGTCTTTTTTGGTCTGGGGATTCCAGCGCCGCTGCAGACGGAAGGTTTCGATGGCGTCATGGAGCCACTGAAGCCGCTGCAGGACAAGTTGCTGATCATGCGTGGCGTCGATCATGTCCGCGCCGATGAATCTGGAATCAACGCCCACTTCGATGGAGCGTCAGCGGCGTTCACCGCGGAACCACCGGACGGTGAAGCCAAAGCTGGCGGGCCTTCGATCGATCAGGTTGTGCGACAAACGCATTATGCCACCGGGCTTCCGAAAGGAATGGTGTCGACGTTGAATGCCGGTACGTTCTTTCGCCGCAGCCGAGTCAGTCGTTACGTTCACAGTTACAACAGCGACGGCACGGTCGCGGCCACAATGCAGGAACGCCCGCGAGAAGTCTTCGATCGCGTGTTTGGTTCGCTCGCGCTGTCCGGTGATGATAAGGACGCTCGCCGCCGGCGGATTAAGCGCAGCGTGCTGGATTCCGTGGTTGATCAGTACAGGTTTTATACAGGCGAACAGTCTCCCTTGAGTGCTGCGTCGCGGACGCGTGTTGCAGATCACCTGGAACGCATTCGCGAATTCGAACAGCGAGCGTTCGAAATGAAGGACAGTCCGAAGGGGACCGCTGCGTTGCCGCCACGTTCGAAACTGGCTCACGGTGGTGCGGCCGATCCGGGCGGGCAGGGCATTGACATGCCGCTCGAAGATTTGCGGACCGAATGGCGATTGCTGGCGGATCTGTATGCGTTGGCCGTGCAGACGGACCGTGTGCGATTCGGGGCACTTACGTTTTTAGCGGCGGGCGAACGTCTCCGAATCAAAGGCGATTACAAATACGACGGTCGGCTGATTTACAGCTTCGATGACGCCAAGGATTTGAATGCTTCCGGCGATGCAGGATGCAGCCACGAGTGGTGGCATAAGTTCAACGAAAAGAAGAAGAACGAGCAGCTGCGGGCTCATGCACACATGAAGTTGCAGGAAGTGGCGTACTTCCTCGGTAAGCTGGCGGATAAAGATTCTGTAGAAGCGAACGGGAAAACGATTCTGGAAAATTCCATGATCACCGTGTCGACAGAATCCGGCGACGGCCGCCATAACGATGTGAAGCGAGAGTTGTCCGGCGTTTTTCATGCGATTTCCGGAGCCAACGGACGCTTTAAAACGGGCCAGATTCAGGACGTTAACAGCGAAGGTATCGATGTCTATAACACGATGCTGACGGCGATGGGCGCGAAGAAGCCGCTCGGACCGAAGGATCGCGACTTCCAGTCGGTGGACAGCATTCGCGTTTGAGCAGGGACGGCTTGGTTAGCCTTGGGCCAGAACCACAATAACATGCCGATCGTTTAACCCGTAGCTGCAGCTACGAGTTAAACGAGGCTTTCCATTTCGAATTTTGTGCATCGGGTTCACGCCTGATGCTAACCGAGCATCGCCCCGATGGGGTTGAGTAGCACAATTGTCCTTTGAGAGTCATCTATGCGTTCATCACTTTCCGCCTTTGTTCTCACCTTTTCAGTTTTCACATCCTCTGCTTTTGCCCAGGATGTTCTCGTCGAAGCGGAAAGCTTTACAACGCCCGGCGGCTGGAAACTGGATACACAGTTCATCGACGAAATGGGTTCGCCCTACATGCTGGCTCATGGTTTGGGCCGAGCGGTCGAAGATGCATCGACGACCGTTGAGTTCCCCGAAACCGGCACGTACCGAGTTTTCGCGCGAACCAAAGACTGGGTGGCTCGCTGGGATGCGAACGGTCAGCCTGGAAAATTTCAACTACTGGTCAATGGCCAGCCACTTGAGGAAACATTCGGCACCAAAGGCGCAAGCTGGTTCTGGCACGACGGTGGCGAGGTCGAAATTACTTCGAAGCAAACGAAACTAGGTCTGCACGATCTGACAGGTTTCGACGGTCGCTGCGACGCGATCTTCTTCACGAAATCGAAAGGCGTGCCGCCGAACGAGCCAGCCGCGCTGCTGTCATGGCGACAGCAGCAACTGGGGCTGTCCGATAAAGCCACTCAGCAGGGGCCTTACGATTTGGTGGTTATCGGTGGCGGTTATGCCGGCATGGGGGCCGCGTTGTCGGGAGCTCGCATGGGCTGCAAGGTGGCGTTGGTGCAGAATCGTCCCGTGCTGGGCGGCAATGGCAGCAGCGAAGTTCGTGTGTGGGCGATGGGCAACATCCGTCGCGGCAAGTTTCCGCGCATTGGCGAAATCATTGAAGAGTTCTGCGACCACGCCACAAAGTCTCCGGGACGTTATGAAGAATTCGGCGACGACTTGAAAGAACAGATCGTCAGAGCCGAAGGCAACATCGACCTGTTTCTCAATCATCATGCCTATAAGGTGAAACGCGACGGCAACCGCATCTCGACCGTGACTGCATTTGATACTCGCACAGGCGAACACTCCGAATTCTCCGGCACGCTGTTCGCGGACTGTACGGGTCATGGCACGATTGGCTATCTGGCAGAAGCGGATACCGAAATGGAACCCAAAGGCCGCATGGGCATGAGCAACATGTGGGCGTGGGACGAAGTTGAGTCGGGTACAACCTTCGCGGAAACACCGTGGGCTCTGAATCTGAAGATGGCCGACTTTCCATATCCTCGTGATCACCATGGGCAGTGGTTCTGGGAAAGCGGCTTCGACAAGGATCCACTGGCCGATGCAGAAGGTATTCGCGACCACAACCTGCGAGCCGTTTATGGCGCTTTTAACGCCATGAAGAATCGTGACGGTGCCCACGCACACCAGAACGCAATTTTGACATGGGTGGCGTACATCGGTGGACCTCGCGAATCACGCCGTTTGATGGGCGACGTGATTTTGAATAAGGAAGACATCACTTCGAAGCGAGAATTTCCAGATGGTTGCGTGCCGAGTACCTGGTCGATCGATTTGCACTATCCAAAGGAGCAATACGCGGAGAAGTTCCCCGACAATCCCTTCATCAGCATCGCGGTTCATGACCGATCGGTCGATCGCAGTTATGGCTACCCGGTTCCGTATCGTTGTTTCTACAGTCGCAACGTCGAAAACCTGTTCATGGCGGGTCGCAACATCAGCGTCACACATGAAGCTCTGGGAACGACTCGGGTGATGAAGACGTGCGGCATGATGGGCGAAGTTGTCGGCCGAGCAGCCAGCATCTGCAAGCTTCACGAATGCAATCCTCGCGACGTTTACGATCGCTACCTGGAAGAGCTTATCGACCTGTTGAACCTGCCTGGCAAGGCTCGACGAAAAACGGTTTACGACAAGATCGAAATTCCGGATGACGCGATGCAACTGGCATCGTCGATCGGCCCAATGGAAGGAATTGATCCCAAGGAACTTGAAGGCCTTGTGATCGACGACGAAGCGGCCGTCAAAAAGGGAGCGTGGACTTCCGGTACCGGTTTGAAGGGCTTCATTGCCAACAGCTATACTTATTCTTCCGACAAATCTGCGTCAATTCGGTTTAACTTTACCGCTCCGGAAACGGGATCGCACGAAGTCCGCATCGCTTATCTGCCTCATGAAAATCGTGGCAAGCATGTACACGTAGTTGTGCACACGGGTGAGACCTCAAAGACGGTCGATGTCGACATGACAAAGAAGGCTCCGCTAAAGCCCTGCCTCTATCCGCTGGGCAGGTTCGACCTGGTAAAAGGCGCGGCCTGCTATGTCGAAATGACTCCAGTCGATGCCGGCGGAATTGCTCACGCGGATGCTGTTCAGATCGTGCATGTGAAGTGATGTGGTTACCACTTTCCTCACTGCGGCTTGTTGCTGTGAGTGTCTCGCTGTGTCTGCTGCTGACTTCTCTGGCCGTTGCCGATGATTTTCCCACATCGGTCCTTACTCAGACGCCAAATCAATTAATCGCGTTGCTGAAGCGCGCGTCAGATTCGGAGATGATTGCCACATCGATCGAGCCTTCGCCGTCCCGTGGTGGTATTCAGTATAGCGTGGCGTTCGCAAAGAACACTGGTGGTGAAGCGTGGGTGTTCCTGGTGAATATCGATCGCAAACGGCTGAACGCTGCGAATAAAGAATACGCAAACGAAGGATACGAGAACACGATTCAGTGTTCGGCTTCAGCAGGCGGAAAACTGTACTACACGGCGCTTTGGACTCGTGCAAAAGCAAAGCCCGTGGCACTGGTGCTGCCGAGCGAACCGATTCCGACGTCCGGCCAAACGTCCGCCGGGTCACGGCCACTGGACGATATGATCGTGGAGTTCTTGAAAGAGCATAACGTTTCCGGAGTCACTATTGCCGTCGCGAAAGACGGCCGGCTGGTTTACTCACGCGGCTTCGGGTACGCCGATGTGACCGCGCTTGAGGCAATGCAGCCGGACGCACAGATGAGGATCGCCAGCATTTCGAAGCCTGTCACAAGCGTGGCGACCATGATGCTTGTTCAGCAGGGCCAGCTGACGATGGACGAGCCGGTTGCGCCTTTGCTGGAGAAGGCTGGCTTTCCGAAGGCGACTGGTGACGAGCGCTGGAACAAAATTACTGTGCGGCATCTGTTGAATCACTCGGGAGGCTGGGACCGCGATGTCAGCAAAGATCCAATGTTCCAGGTCGTCGAAGCGACGAAAGAGCTGAAGCTTAGAACGCCTGCGCGGCAGGCTGACATTGTCCGTTGGAAGTTGGGCCAGCCTTTGGATTTTGATCCTGGGCAAAAGTACGCTTATTCGAATTTCGGTTACTGCATTCTCGGCCGAATCGTGGCCGTTGTTTCCGGGAAGAGTTACGAGGACTGGGTGACCGAGAATATTCTTGCACCGCGGGGCATGAAAGACACGCGACCTGGAAAGACCCCATTATCTGATCGCGGACAGACTGAGGTGCGATATCACATGCAGCAGATGACGAAGCACTCGCCGTTTTGGGCGTCTCTGCCGGTGACTGATCGCGGCAGGTTTCCCAAGGTGTCGCCACTTGTGGAGGAGCCATACGGGCGATGGGATTTGGAAGTGATGGATGCTCACGGAGGCTGGGTGTCGAGTGCCACGGACCTGCTGCGGTTTGTGGCGGGGCTGGACGATGCTGCCGCGCCGCTGCTCAGCGAATCGTCGCGACAGGCGATGGTGTCGAGACCTCAACTGAGTACAGACCAGGCCGGTGGCGGCTACTGGTACGGTTGTGGCTGGTCTGTTCGGCCCAGAGGCGGGGAAAAGGGACTGAAGGGTCACAGTATCTGGCACAACGGGGCATTAGCCGGAACATCGACATTGTTGGTCAGGCGCTGGGATGGTTTTTCTTGGGCCGTGCTGTTCAATACGGACTCTTCCCAAAATGGTGAGCGGTTGAGCGGTCTGATCGATTCGAAGATGCATCAGGCGATCGACAGTGTTTCGGAATGGTAGGTCACGCTCCCGCGTGACAACACGTTGACGTATACCACGTCAACGGCGGCCAATGCTCAACGGCAATTTTCAGGGCGCTTGTCTTCCGTGTGTTCCGTGCTTGATATTGACGCTATGGTGCGAATCAGAGGGACCACGGAAGACACTGAATACACGGAAGGAATCGCGGTGGTTTCCGGTCGCTTTGAAGCCCGGCTTTTGCTTGGTGGAGTTGAGCCTCAACCCGGTTTCTGCGTCATCCAGGGAAGCGGCGTCGATCGCTGTTCGAAAAGCTGGGCTTCTGACACTCCCCGGATTCGCCAACATGACTGGGATTGTGGGTTTTCTGTGAACTGCCCGCTAAACGATTGCGGGGTTGGTCGGTAAGCGTACACTAGTTCATACATTGGTGGCGCAGGAGGCGTGCCTTGTTGCTGGAAACGTAAATTCTCCAGCGGGCCCTGTGAGTCGTTTTGAATGTCCGACCCGGAAAATCGCCAACCGACGAACTCCACGCAAACTCGCGATGATTTTGTGAGACACCTGCGCGCGAAGGCTGAGAGTGCGGTCGAAGCGTCACTGCATCACGCTTCGTTGTCTCAGCAGTACATGGAACTGTCACAGAAGTTTGCGAAATTAGCTGAACAGGCCGGTTCGACAGGCCTGGCTGAATTGAAACACAGTCTGCTGCATTTGGAAGGGCAGGTTCCTGCTGCATCTGCATCTGCATCGGTCGGTTTGGTGACACCGCCAGCAGATGTTACTCCGCTGACTCCGTCGGTTTCCAGCGATCACAACCTAACGCCAACGTCGTGTGTGCTACCCCCGATTCCTGACGTCTCGTCGGCAGTTGCGGACCCGTTTTTGGGGACGAAGGGTGATGAGCCGATTGGCGACGATGCTGCGTCTGCGCCGACGAATCCGGATGGTTCTCCCGTCAAACAGCGATTCGGCAGCACGCGCAAAATCGTGGAACGCAGTCGCAAGGCTAAGCTGGCCGCGAAGCAGGTGAAGGTCAAGGCGAAGAAGTTCGACCTGAAACCAAAGCTGCGGACCGCGACAGAAGAATTGCAGAAAGGCAAAAGTTCCATCGCGACCAGCGTGGGCATCTTCTGTCTTGTTGTGCTCATCATGAACCTGATTACCTGGCAGTTGGAACCCGAGGTTCGGCTGCCTCCCATGATGGCTGCGTTCGCGGATGAAGTCACAGACGTCGAGGAGCCTCAGCCGATCGAGCCGCCGGAAAAAGAGCAGGGCGATCAGGTCGAAATGGAAACTGAGGAACCGGTGGAAGAACCTGAGCCCGAACCTGAGCCCGAACCAGAACCCGAGCCGAAGCCGGAGGTGGAACCGCCGCCGGAACCTGTCGAACCGAAGGAGATGACGGAAACTGAAATGGCGGACGTACCGCTGCCGGAAATGCTGGAAGGCATGGAGCCTGCGGCAGAAGCCAGTGCGGCCGATGTGGCAAGTGTTAACAATCACAGTGACGCGGGCCGCAAAGCTCTGCTGGCAAAGTTCGGCGGATCGCAGGCCAGTGAATCGGCTGTGCAGTACGGTCTGGAGTGGCTGATTTCCGTGCAGCACCCGCAGGGGTACTGGGACTTTATTAACATCGGCGAGTGTAAGAACGCTGGCACGATCAACAATCCGATCGGCGGCACCGCTTACGCATTGCTGCCGTTCCTGGCCGCCGGACAGACTCATAAAGAAGGCAAGTATACAAAGCAGGTCGGTGCAGGTTTGAAGTATCTGACAACGATCGGCGTCAACGCTCCGGCAGGTTATGACCTGCGAGGAATGATCAACAAGCAAAGCGAAGATAAAGCTCCGAATGAAGCCTACTACGTTCACGGAGCCGCCACGCTGGCGATCTGCGAAGCCTACGGCATCACCAAAGATCGGCAGTTGAAGAGAGCGGCGGAAGGGGCGATCAGGTTCATTGTGAATTCGCAGGATCCAAAGGGAGGAGGCTGGCGCTACCTTCCGCAGGAACCAGGGTCGACTTCGGTGACGGCCATTCAGGTGATGGCATTGGTCGCCGCAAAGAAGGCCGGCATCAAAATACCGGACAACGTTTTTCAGGGAATCATGCATTACCTCGATACAGTTCAGGTCGACGAAGAAGGCCGTTACGGATACGAAGCGGAAAAGAAAACCTACAAGAGTTCTGTCACGGCAATGGCGATTCTGTGTCGGATGTATTGCGGCTGGAAACGCGACGATGGAGACATGCGTGCCGGCATTGCTTTGCTGAATAAGACCTATCCCAAAGACAATCTGTACACGATGTACTTTGCGACTCAGGTGATGAAGAACTGGGGCGGCCAGGAATGGGAACGTTGGAACGCTCTGCTGAGAGACGACCTCGTCGCCGATCAGGAAACCGAAGGTCCCGCCAAAGGAAGTTGGAAACCTCGCAGCGGCGCAATCCATGCCAGGCAGGGCGGCCGCTTGCTGACAACCGCGCTGGCGACACTGACGCTGGAAGTCTACTATCGCTACAAACCGCTGCTGCCCGAAGAAAGCCCATCTCCATCACAGCCCGCTTCTGCGGCGGTTAACGGCGGCTGATTCGACCAAAGTAGTCGTCACTGGGACAGTGACGACTACTTTGTCCTTATAGGGGAAAAGTCAGAACCAATTCTCTGTTTCGCTTACTTGATTCAGTATCCACAGGAGGAATATCAAGATGAGTGAACCTGAGTCTGTTTTGGCCGATCCTGAACCACCGCTGTCCGGATGGATGAAAAACCTCGTTCGGCGCGTGGTTCGCGTCAGTTTATGTGTCCTGCTGGCATTCGCGATCATCATTCTGATCGGCTTAATTCCCATGAACAACGGCTTCCAGGAATCGCCGGACGGGATTGAGGTTTTTGTGACATCGAACCCGGTGCATGCAGAAATCGTGATGCCGATTGAATCAAACGTCATCAATTGGCGGGACCAATTTCCTGGCAGCTGGTTTCCGGAGGAGACCCGCCAGGCGACTCATGTTGCGATCGGGTGGGGCGACCGCGGCTTCTTTCTGAAGACGCCGACGTGGGCGGAATTTAAAGTCAGTGTCGCAGCGAACGCATTGTTTCTGCCGTCGGAAACCTGCCTGCATGTGACGATGAAGTCCTCGGTGATTCCAGGTGCTAATACTCGGGCCGTACGGATTTCTGAACAACAGTACACGCTGCTTGTTGAATACATCAATGACACGTTTCGACGCGACGCAACGGGCAAAATTCTGCACGTCACTGGTGAACACTATTCATGGAATGACGCGTTTTTTGAAGCACACGGAACGTATCACTTCTTGAACACGTGCAATTCGTGGGTCGGCCGAGCGTTGCAGAAAGCGAGTGTTCGCGTTGGATGGATGACGCCGCTGCCCAAAACGGTGTTTTGGTACTTGCCGAATTGAATCGGCGAGCCCGGGAAGTAAGTCCCGGGTTGTTGTTTCAAGCGAGCCCGATATGCCGGAGGCGAAAGCGAGCGCTTACACCGGCTACACCCTCGGTTCGCCTGGTTATGTTCGCTGCTTATGCGTTGGCGATCAGTCCCCGCACATGAGCAACGGCATCGCCGATTGGGATTTTCGTCGCTTCAGCATCCGTCCGCAGTTTGATTTCTGCGTTGCCTTCCTTGAGTCCCTTGCCGCCGATGATGACTCGGACGGGCAGGCCGATCAGATCTGCGTCTTTGAACTTGAAGCCCGGTCGCTGATCACGGTCGTCCATCAGCACGTCGACGCCTGCGGCCGTCAGTTCATCGTAGATTTTTGTGGCGGCGGTCATTGTGTCTTCGTCTTTGACGTTTAGCGGGATCAGGGCCACGGTGTACGGAGCGACGTTCATCGGCCAGATGATGCCGTTTTCGTCGTGGCACGTTTCCACAATGGACGCGACGACTCGACTGACACCAATTCCGTAGCATCCCATGATGATCGGATGTTTCTTTTCTTCGCGGTCGAGGTAGTTGGCGTCCAGGGATTCGCTGTACTTTGTGCCCAGTTTGAAAACGTGACCGATTTCGATGCCGTGAACAATTTCCAGCTTCGCCGCACACTTCGGACACGGGTCATCCGCGGCCGCGTTTCGTAGGTCGTGGGTTTCCGTGAGTTCAAAGTGTGTGCCGGGAATAACGCCGATCAGGTGAGCATCCTTCGCGTTGGCCCCGGTGATGGCTGACGCAATTCCGGCCACATCGTGATCGGCGATAAATGGACACTGAATTCCAACCGGGCCCGCGAAGCCCACAGGAGCTCCCGTGACTTTCACGATCGTCGCTTCGTCAGCCAATTCCACATTCGTGGCCTTCAGAGCGCGGCGAACTTTACCTTCGTTTGCTTCATGGTCACCTCGGACCAATACGGCGACAGGCTTGTCGTCAGCGACATAAATCAGCGTCTTGATGAATGTCGACGGATCTGTCTTCAGCATTTTACTGACGTCGTCGATGCTGCCTGCATTCGGTGTGTCGACTTGATTTGGTTCTGCGGCGCCATCGACTTTGGCAGGGACGGCTGATGCCCGGCCGGTATCTGCTCGTTCCTGGTTGGCGGCATACCCGCAATCTTTGCAACGCACGACGAAGTCTTCACCGTTGTCGGCCGGCGCCATGAATTCGTGAGACGCATCGCCGCCGATCGGGCCACTTTCTGCTTCGACGGGAATGTAGGCCAGGCCGCAACGTTCGAAGATGCGACAATACGCGTTGTACATCGCGTCGTATTGCACGTTCAGTTGTTCCAGCGAGGTCGCAAAGCTGTATGCGTCCTTCATCAGGAATTCGCTGGTTCGCAGCACGCCGAATCGCGGTCGTTCTTCGTTGCGGAATTTCGTTTGAATCTGATACAGCGTGATCGGAAGCTGCTTATAGGTTTTGATTTCGCGAGACACCAGGTCGGTGATGACTTCTTCGTGAGTCGGCCCCAGTGCGAAGTGGCCGCGTTTGGTTTCGAAATTGAACAGCACGTTGCCGAATGCTTCCCGACGTCCCGTGCGTTCGAACAGATCCATTGGCTGCAGGGCTGGCATGAACAATTCGACGCCGCCCGCCCGATCCATTTCTTCACGGACAATTTCTGAGACCTTGCGGATTACACGATAGCCCAGCGGCATGAACGTGTAGGCGCCCGCCATCAGCTGGCGGATCATTCCCGATCGCAGCATCAGCTGGTGGCTGGGAACTTCGGCGTCCGCAGGAACTTCTTTCAGGGTGGGGATAAATGTCTGAGTCCAGCGCATGGGGATAATGCCGGGAAGAGGATTATTGTAAAAGGGGGGAATAGCGAGCGGATCGTAACGCAGATTTCAATTCAGACAACGTTCGATCGGTCACCTGTGTTTATTGCCGGAAACTTGTTGCCCGGGAGTCACTTTTCTGAGCGACATCGGACCGTTTCCTGAGCGTCTGCCCTTGTCATGAGCGTGCTGCCGCAGGAATAGCTTGAGTCGCAGATTCTGGACGATACTATGATGGCACGTGGGACCGTTGTTGCGAGGTTGGGTCTCTGTCATCTCTCGCATTTTCACTTCGATCGAGGTCATTCATGAGTACCGGGCTGCATTTGACAACGGAAGAATTCGATCGCATGGTCGAATGCGGTGCGTTCGATCATTTGAATCGGAAGATCGAATTGATCCGGGGGGAGATCAGGGAAATGAATCCAGCAGGACCTCTTCACGACGGACTGATCACTTACATGAACAACTGGTCTGCGCGCAATTCCCGAGCAGGCTTAACAGATGTGACGTCACAAACCGGCCTGAGCCTGCCGGAACAACACAGCAAACCGGAACCCGATTTGATGTGGCTCAAGGCTGGCCGCTATCTGAAACGACACCCGACGGGGTCAGATGTTCAGCTGGCGATCGAAGTTTCTTACAGCAGTTCGAAATCTGATCTGCTGGAGAAGGCTGTTTTGTACGCAGAAGCGGGCATCGGCGAGTACTGGATCGTGGACGCAAGTGCTGGTTGCGTGCATGTGTCCTTAAACCCGGTTGCCGGTGAATACACGGACCGTTCAATCGCAAAGCCCGGTGAGTTTTTGGCCCCGCAGGTTTGCTCGGCCGCCAAATTGGACATCAGCGATCTGTTTGCGGAAGAATAGCCGGTTTGACTTCACCGCAAACCATTCTGTTCGTAACCGGGCGGCTTTCGGAAGTCAGTCTTCGCGAGGTCGTGGCCGAACTTTCTGAGAAACTGAGCTTTCGCTACGAAGTGGCCGTGCCGGGAATACAGGTTGCTGCGCTGTTGCACGTGAATCTGCTGCTGCGACGACTGGAAGTTGCTGGCCACATTGATCGCGTGATTCTGCCCGGCTGGGTTCAGGGAGATCTTCGCGAATTGGAAGAGAAATTCGGAAAGCCGTTCGAACGCGGGCCGAAAGATCTGCAAGACCTTCCCGAGTACTTTGGCCTGGGAAAAAAGAAGGCCGTCACGCTGGATCGATATTCGATCGACATCATTGGCGAAATCAACCATGCCACGCGCATGCCGCTGGAGGCCGTTGTTGCGGAAGCGTTGGCCATGTCCCGCGACGGCGCGGATCTGATCGACGTTGGCTGTGTGCCTGGAGAAACGTGTGCTCAGGTTGGCGAGATTGTGGGGGCACTGCGAGCGGAAAACCTGCGCGTGTCCATCGATAGTTTCGATCACGTGGAAGTGGAGCAGGCGGTTGCCAGCGGGGCCGAACTGATCCTGAGCTGCAATCATTCCAACATCGATTGGGTGACGAAGCTTGGAGCGGAAGTCGTTGTCATTCCCGACACGCCGGCCGATACGGAATCGCTGGATCGATTGATAGAAAGCGTGTCCTCAGTCGGCGTTCCGTTTCGTATCGATCCGATCATCGAACCAATCGGGATGGGCTTTACCGCATCGCTGCAGCGTTACATGGATGCTCGACGAAAATACCCTGATGTCGCCATGATGATGGGCGTTGGCAATGTCACGGAACTGACCGAGGTGGATTCTGCTGGAGTCAATATGCTGCTGGCGGCGATGTGCGAAGAACTGGGTATTCAGAGCGTCCTGACGACTCAAGTGATCAACTGGTGTCGCACGGCAATCGCAGAGTTCGATGCAGCTCGAAAGCTGGTGCATCATGCGATTACGAATCAGGTAATTCCGAAACATATCGATTCTTCGCTGGTCATGCTGCGAGATTCGAATCTGAAACCGCAGTCGGAAGAGTCACTGAATGCTCTGGCGGCGGCATTGACCGATGCGAACTTCCGTATCTTTGCGGAGCAATCCGGCGTTCATCTGATGAACAAACACGGGCACTGGAATGGCGGCCAGCCGTTTCAGATTTTCGCAGCGGCACTGGCGGCGAATCCCGACATCGATCCATCGCACGCGTTTTATCTCGGCTACGAGATGGCTCGTGCCGAGATGACGCGACTGCTCGGCAAACGCTACGTGCAGGATGAAGCTGTCAACTTCGGTATCGCCGGAACGCTGCCGGGATCAGCGGCCGTGCATCATGAGCAGTCGGATTAGGAACCGGTAGTAGATGACCGCCTCTCCGCCACCGAATTTACTTCGGTGGGAGCAGGTTTCTGAACTACCGACCAGCATGCGACACCATCGCAACAACGCCCAACGCTGAGAATCGCCGTGTAGTGCAGAAACGTCTCTCCACCGAAACGAATTCGGTGGTGGAGGTGCGAGATGCGGGGTAGCATATTTCTTATGCCCAACCCGATATACACGTCCGAAAACGTGCGAGTTGCCTTTCAACTAAACTGGGGCTACAGCTTATTTTGGCATGATGCCGGACCGGGCGACTTGTGGTTTCCGAAGTTGCGCGAGCTATGCGAAGCCGCGGGACTACGGATTCTGTCGCACCAACTGAAAACCCCAACCTGCAGTCAGTTCTGCGTTAGCACTCGGCCAGACGTTTCACCTGATAAGATCCCCAAAGGTATCAAGGGGCGGTTACAGACGCTGGTCCGGGAGACTCGCCCCAACGCGTTTCAAAGAAACTATGACTTACACAGCATCGGTTCCACTCAACGCGAAAAGGTCGAACACTACGTCGCTGGACAGCTGACTCATCATGCTGAGGACGATGTTGTTATAAACGACTCAAGCGTGGCGGACCTGCAAATCACCAATCCGGAAGTCGATTTGTCCCGATTTCGTCTGACCAGTCACGCCCGCTATCGATTCAACCTGCACATCGTGTTGAGGTTTTCTCAGGCTGTTCTTCTTCGTGACGCGAACAGTCTCGTTGCGGTTCGAAAGGCGATTCGGTCCACAGCCCGGAAGCATCAACACTTGTTGTCTCGAGCCGGTCTGTTGCAGGACCACGTACACCTTGTCCTGGGCGTTTCTTTGGCGTCGAGCCCACTGAACGTCGCCTTATCTTACATGAACAATATTGCGTGGATGCTCGGACAGAAGCCAGTACTAAATTTCACCACCGTTCAGACTTATCTGAAGCGGCTGGAAGCAAAGGGATACCTGAAAGTTCGATTGGAAAGTCGGTCGCGGATCTATTCGCCGCGTGTGAAGCCTCGAACCGTGATTCGCGAAACCGTGGACGATCTTGTCGAACGCCTGTTCGCGGGTGAAGCGATGCCTCTGATGAGGCATTTGGTAGAAGAGAAAGAGTTTTCTGCCGACGAAATCGATCAGCTGCGTTCGTTGCTGAACCGCCTCGACGGAGAACGCAATGAATGACGTTTTTCTGTTGCGGCTTCTGGCGACTCAAGCGTGGCAGATTGCGGTTCTGGCTGTGATCGTTGGTGTAGCGGTGCGGTTGTTTGCTTCCAAAAGTCCGAGGGCCGCGCATCTGTTGTGGTTGATTGTTGTTGTCAAGCGTGTGACGCCGCCGATATGGGGCATTCGCTGGGGCTCTTTAGTCGACTACAGGATCCGCTTTCGTTGATAGACACAACCGAAGGATCTTCGACCGTCGGTGAAGTCACACTGCAAATAGTCATTCCCGATGGAAATTTCGAATTTGCCCCAGATCAACTGTCGCAGGCCGATCTTGTCTATGCACAGGGTATGTCAGCTGATTTCGTCACAGATGGAGCTCAGACTTACGCTATTGGAAACTCCGCGCCGATTGCTCAGGACAGTATGGCTGTGATTTTGGGATAGCTGCCGCTACTGCGTTGGATTCTGCTGGTCGGAATAATCACCAGTATGGTTTTGGTGACGTTTCGATTCGTTCGCTGTCTGAGACGAATTCGCGCTCATCGCGTCACTGAGTTCGATGAAGAGATTAGTGACTTGGTTGCGACGTTGGCTCAGCAGTTGAAGCTGCGGCGAATTCCACGCGTGATCGTTTCGGACGTGAGATTCGGCCCGGCCGTGCTGGGAGTTTTTCGGCGTGTTGTTGTGTTGCCAAGGTGTTTGGTGGCTGATCTGCGGTGTCGTGATCCGAAAGTCCTG
>CALFOL010000628.1 GCA_937919915.1 uncultured Planctomycetaceae bacterium | reverse complement strand
GTGAAGGGCATTCAGGGTGGTTTTCGAATGACCAATCCACGTAGTGCGCCAGGTACAAGTCCGGCCAGCTGTCATTGTTCAGGTCGCCCCATGCAGCACTGCTACTCCACGTTTCGTCCAGTAGTAATGCGGCTTGATGGACCTCACGAAATGTCCCGTCGCCCAAATTACGGAACAGCTGCAGCCCGGCATAGCCAGTCAGGAGGGCATCTGGAAAGCCATCACAGTCATAGTCACACATACTGCACGCCTGCGTGAAGGTCCGTGGTGCTTCCATGAGTGATGCTGCGGAAACGTCAACGAATGAAGTCCCGTTCAGATTACGACAAAGGTGCGTTGGCAATCCCGCAATTTGTTTGCCAATAAATTCGCCGCCACCTGTGAACATCAGATCCGTTTGACCATCGCGGTCGTAATCGAATGCTCCCGTTCCGCCCCCCAGGGATTCCAGAATAGCGTAATGCTCACTCTCTCGACCATTGTGATAGGTTGAATTCACGCCCGAAGTTCGGGTGATGTCGTCGAAAGAAATGAATCCGGCACCGCCGTTGCTGCTTGTCGCGCTGGCCTGGTGATCGGTGGCAGATTCACCGGACTGCTGTTGTCGACAGCCTGCCACTGTCAGCATGACGGCAATTGACAGGCTTACGACGGCGACTCGTCCTGCCCTGCAATTGCATGGCAGGGAACTCTGCGTCGCCGCCTGTGAAACGGTGTTTCCGAACGATTGCTTACGGCAGTTTACAGAATGTTGTGGACGCGTTGGGATCGCGGAAGTAGGCGCCTTGCTGTCGAAAACCTCTCGCCGCGGCCATGGGTCAGCGAAATTCGGTGTAAAGTGAATTGATTGCCGCGCGAAACGGTCAGGTGAGTTATTCACTGTTTGAAGCGTCACTTTGGAGTCAGGTGGGCGGGAACGGCTTTTGACGGTTTAGTCGGTTGCTTCCAACGCTATGGATTGTTCACGATGGCGATTCGCCAACTGAGTGTATCGACTGTCCCTGGCTGCATACGAGTCATACAGTTCTGCAAGCAACTGATGAGCCCTTTTTTGATGGGGGTCACGGGCGAGAGCTGACTTCAACCAATATTCGCCCGTTAACTTTGATTCGTGCAACAGGTACAGCTCGCCAATCCGCACACGCTCCTGAATCAAGGACGGGTTTTTGTTAACCAGATCCCCCAATTCGTCGACTTCACGCAACGCAAGTCTGGCGTCTTTGACGGCCTGGAGCTCCAAAGTTGCTTCTTCGCCTCTGCCTGCACCGCGAAGCGCGATGCCGCGGGCGTGACGAGCCGACAGGTCACCGGGGTTTGCTTCGACAGCCGGATCCAGCCATTGCAGTGCTTCGTGGGAGTTCCCGGCGGCGAGCTCGAGGTTGCCAAGTTCAAGTTGGGTTGGTAAGCCTTCGTGCCGATCCCCAACGCGCTGAAAACTTTTCGTTGTGTCTTCAGCGGACAACGCCATAAGTGACGTCAGGATCGCTCGTGCTTCATCAATTTTTGAAATGGACCGCAACGCCCTGGCCTGGGCAATGCGAGGTGCTGCGTTAAACGTCATGTGACTCGCTCGCTCGAACTGAACAATGGCCTCTTCCGGCCGATTCTCCTGCATCAGAATCTGCCCCAGCAAGTAGGCCGCGGGGTAGTGCTGAGGCTGTTTCTGTAATGCCGATTGAAATACCACTGCTGCATCTACGTTCCTGTTGTAGAACATCAGCAACCGCCCCTTGAAATACAGCGGTTGAACGTCGTCGGGAAACGCACTGAGCCATCCTGTAATCAGTGCTTCCGCCTGGGGCAGACGGGCCGCAGCCAGACATCCGTTAACGTACGCATCAAGCACGACGCGTCCATCCGCCTCTCCTGTCACAAACAACCTGTCCAGGCGACCTTGAATACCTTCAAGACGCCCTGACTGAGCCTGTGCCAGCAGTCGCTCGATTTCGATCAATCGCGCGGCAACGCCCAGTTCCTGCGCCGATTCCAGAGTTTGTTCGAAGCCGGCGATATCCCCTTGTTCGCGCTGCACTCTGGCCAGCAATAATTGGTTCTGGCTGTTCTGCGGGCCGATTCTAATCGCCATCCGCACGAACCACTCCGCAGTATCCGCGTCATGCATCGCCAGAGCATTCGTTGCCTGCATTCTGGGCCAGTACGAACCTCCCCCGAACCACCACGCAAGGGCCACGGTCACCAATATTGCCAGCATCGCTCTTTTCAGGCGACTTCCGGGCTGGCTGGAGTTAATAGGCTCGTCTGACATACGGTCAGTATATCACTACGCCACAGATTCATCACGGCTATTCGATCACATTTACTCGGCCACAAAACCCAAAGGCGCGATGCATTTTCAGGTTTCGCCGCGTGCCGCTGACCTGAAAACCGCGGCGTCTACTGACCGTCAACAGCCGGGCCGTTTGTTCCAACCTTCAGGTTGAAGTCCACATCAACGTTGTTCCCGGAGTCCAAAATTACAGACAGGTCTGAGGACGTGTTGAATTGGTCCGGGAGTGTCTGTTTTGTCTCTTCAATTATGAGTCCGCCTGGAGGAATGGCCGGCGGTTCATCCGGGGGACCGGGCAGAGACTTGGTGACCGTGATGGTCTTACCTGTCTTTTCGAACGCCTGGATCGTCACTTTTTGAGGACCGGGGAACGGTCCGTCGCCTCGAGGTATCCCATACACGCCGTCCTTGATCTGTGTCGCTGTGGTCCGACCTCCTTCCAGTGAGACGAAGGCGATTGTCCCCTGAGTCACCGGCTTGCCGTCCACTGATACGACACCACTGACAGCCACCTTTTCCGGCCCGGATGACCCGCCACAACCAGTGCAGGTCGCCACCATGGCGGTCAACAGGAATAGCTTCGGGAATGTGTTTATCGTACTGAGAACGTTCATGGACGGAATGTGCCACGGGCCTGGAAGCCACGTTTTGAAAAGAGAATGTGTTTGCCCACAGAAACTAACGCGACAGGCAGACGATTGGAAGCTTGCAGGTGTGGAGCCGACGCCGACGCCACTCCGTCGGTTGTCATTCAGAACCGTTTAGTACTCGCCAAGAGCCTCACCGCCACTTTTGCTGCCCAGAGCTCCCCAGACACCGTACGGACTTGGGCCTTTGACGACTGGTGGGAGTGTCAGGTCGCCAGTGTCGATGTTTTCGCTGACAAACCGCACAGACCCGTCGCTCAACAATATCTGAGCACCACCGATGTGCAGGCTGCTTGCCGACATGACCCCGAACCATGCGGGGCTGGTCAGTCCGCACGACGGACCGTTCGGTGGCAAAATGGTTGTCACCCAGTTGATGTTGCTCCAGCCACCAGCCCACGAGAAGCCCATGCGACGGACTGGAATACCGGTAACGTTGTATTCGCCGTTGGAAACCGTCGCCAGGCAGGCCGAAGGGTTAACATCGACACCAAAGATCGGCCAGACAATACGACCGCGAATCGCCTGACTGCTGCCGGTGGCTCCATGTTCACGTTCCGCCATCAGGACTGTGTTGCTGGTGCCGTCTCTGAAATCACGAAACCTGAAAGTTGCCAAATAGGTAAATGCCCCCCGCAACCGAAGAGGAGTCGGCGGCGCTGTCGTCGCGTCGAAATAGTCACGGGTCTCATCTCCCAGTGACACCAGATAACTGCGTGAGGGCCCCCAGTCGTCAGTCGCCGTCACTAACCGCTGCGGTGTCGGCGATGAGGGACACAGTAAGACGGAGATATCACTGTCCGGGTGAGGAAACGTGACGCGACCTGGATGACCGCCCTGTCCGGGAGCGTCGGCGATGCGATTCCACAACGCTGCCTGATCCAGGTACGGCAATAACATCACCACGCCACTGAGATGTCCCTCGTTTGTGCCGGGACCGACAGTCGATCGCGTGCCACCGGTGCCAGGTGACAGGCAGCGGTAGACGTCGTGGTAGTTATGCAGCGCGAGTCCCAACTGCTTCAGGTTGTTACGACACTGCGTCCGTCGTGCTGCTTCACGAGCCTGCTGAACCGCGGGCAGCAACAATGCGATGAGAATTGCGATCACCGCAATGACGACCAGCAGTTCGATCAGCGTGAATCCACGTCGTTTCATGATTCGCCTCAACATCTGTTTTGGTAACGGCCGCTACCCCCTAAGGTAATTGGAACAGATGCGACTATCGAATAGAAGGCCGTCTGGCATGGGCTTCGCAAAATCGCCGGAATTCAAAACCGGACACCAACGGGCTAACGGGCTTTCCGCCACCATTTCCGCCACCATTTCCGCCGACGATTGATTGCGCCATACACGGCTATTGCAATCATTCGCTGGCTGTTCCACTGTACAACTGCCTGGTTATTGTGACCTATGTGCTACCGCATTTTTGACTGCGTGTATTACCAGCAGGGTGACGACACATCACCGGCAATATGGCTCGACTGCATACGTTTCTGCCCGCAGGATAGACGCGATGTCTGTTATTTCGTAAAGCGTCCATCAGGAGATGATTTATGTCGTTGCGAGCTGTTGTAAGCAGTCGCTTATATGTTTTCGCACATAATAATCTTCGGATCATCCTTACCTGAAGCACTGGGTGGTCAATCATTATATGCGATTATTTGTGAGCGGGTGCTTATGCCCCTGTGAGGCTCACGTTTCGGGAACTCTGGCTCGATCACAAGGACGAGGAGGTTTGGCACGATCCGGCTGGCAACGGCCGTGACACCTACAACGGACCGTACATCACAGAATTCGATTGCGAGTACACGATGGAAGAGATCAGCAAACTGAATGCGAAACAGGCGAAGTAACGCCTGTAGTGATTCGGCTGCGGAATACGATTCACATCCGATAGCCCAGTCATCGTTGTCGTAAGACCTTAGGTCGCGACCGACAACATGACGCACATGGACCTGTATCCGCATCATCCGTTGTCGAAAAAATCAATTCAAACCACGGAGATCGCGGACCACACGGATTTAATCGCACACAGAATCCGTCGCACGTGCAGAGCGATTTACGTTCTCACTATCCCAGGTCCGCGTTCGGGCGAGCGACAAGTGGCACGGACCGCTCCGGGTTTGCTGACCGTTATAGAGTTGGCCCCCCACTGAGAGTTGTGATGCCGATGGGGAGTTGGCAGAATTCTGGTTTGGCGTTTCTAAGTATCCGCAACCAGGAGTGATTTGATGTCCCCGTCCATGTCCCCTTCTCGTCGGGGATTCCTTTGCGCGTCACTGAATCTTACAGCCGGAATGATGCTGGCTAAAGGCAGTGTGGCGGATGAGACAAAGAAGACCGGTCCACTGCTCGACTGTCATCTGCACGTCAATCATTTCGACCGATCAATCGAAGACACCATTCGACACATGGATGCGACCGGAACCAGCCAGGCGTTTATTCTGCCGCTCGAGACTGGTGAAGGTGGTGTCCTGCTGAGGTCTGAAACCGTATTGCATGCGTTTCATCAGCACAAAGATCGGCTGATCCCGTTTTGCCAAACTGACATACGCCAGACGGACGCTGTGCAGAAAATCAAAGCTTACCATTTGCTCGGCTGTCGCGGTGTGGGTGAACAGAAAGAGCATGTGCCGCTGAACGACAAGCGGGTTGAAGCGGTAATCGCCATTTGTAATGAACTGAACTGGCCGATCACGATGCATTTTCAGGACGGGGCCAATGGATTTAATCAAGGCCTGGCAGAACATCTGGAGACTTACCTGACGCGGTACCCCCAGGTTCGCATTATCGGACATGCGCAAACCTGGTGGGCCAACATCAGTGCGGATGTGCCGGACGCGGCGAAGAGTCTGTATCCGAAAGGTTCCGTAAAGCCAGGCGGACTGTTGGACAGACTGATGTCCGAATATCCAAACCTGTATGCAGACATGTCGGCGGGCAGTGGCTATGGAGCGTTGACGCGCGATGAAGAATTCACCGCAGGTTTTCTTGAACGTCATCCCAAACAGTTTTTGTTCGGCAGTGACTGCCCCTGCCGTGATGGCCTCGGCGAGAACTTCAAGGGAACCTGTTACAGCACTCAGCTACAGACGCTGATTCATAAACTGGTCAGCGATCCGAAACGGCGAGAAGACATCTTTTTCAACAACGCCATGACCGCATTAAACGGATAACACGATGAAAACTTCAACTTTCGCCTTAGCTGTCGTGTTGTGCTGCCTCTTCGCACCGGAGATTCACGCTCAACCGAATCCCGCTGTAACTCACAAAGAACTGTTGTGGCACCTGGACGGCACCGGGAAGCAGATTCCGGTTCAGGATGATGCTGCCTGGGCAAAGCGTCGGGCGTTGATCCTGCAGGGAATGCAGGAGGCCATGGGGCCGCTTCCTCCACGCGACAACTTGCCGGCATTCGACATGCAGACCGCGAACGAAACCACCGGCGACGGTTATCGCAGGTTGACGATCAGCTTTGTTGCGCAGGGGGCAGATCGCATCCCCGCCGACTTATATCTGCCGGATGCCGCCGCGACTGCGAAGCCGCATTCGCTGCCAGCGGTGATTGCTTTGCATCCGACTGGCGCGCAGGGCAAACGCATCGTGGCTGGTGAAGGTCCGCGGCCGAATCGTCAATATGCAGTCGAGCTCGCTCAACGGGGCTATGTCGTGATCGCTCCGGACTATCCCTCGTTCGGAGACTATGCCTACGACTTTCAGCAGGATGATTACGTCTCAGGCACAATGAAAGGCATCTTCAATCACATGCGTTGCGTGGACCTGTTGCAGACGGAGATCAAGGGGGTTGACCCGCAGCGAATCGGCGTCATCGGCCATTCGCTCGGCGGACACAACGCCATGTTTCTGGGAGCCTTCGACGAACGTGTGAAGGTGATCGTGTCAAGCTGTGGCTGGACTCCGTTTCATGATTATTACGACGGCAACATCAAAGGCTGGACCAGTGATCGCTATATGCCATTGCTGATGACAAAGTTCGATCTGGATCCGGACAAAGTGCCGTTCGATTTTTACGAAGTCGTGGGCGCACTGGCTCCGAGAGCGTTCTTCAGCAGCTCGCCACTGGACGACAGTAACTTCGCAGTCGCCGGAGTTCGAAAGGCGATTCCGAAGGCGAAAGAGGTCTACGACCTGTTGAACGCGGGCCCAAACCTGAAGGTTGTCTACCCTCATTGCGAACACGATTTCCCAACGGAGACTCGGGAGACGGCCTATGCGTTCATCGATACAGCGCTGGGCCACACACCGACAAACGAACTCAACTATGCTGCCGAGCTGCCGCGAATTAAGCCGCTGGAGCCCGCTGCAGCGCTGCAGGCGTTTCAGGTTGCTGAGGGGTTTGAGATTCATTTAACCGCCGCCGAACCACTGATTACCGACCCCGTCGCGATGTCTTTTGATGAACGCGGACGTCTGTACGTTGTTGAGATGAAGGACTATTCCGAACAGGAGCATGACAAGCTCGGCCAGGTGCGTCTGCTGGAAGACACCGACAATGACGGATCGTTCGACAAAAGCACGATCTTTGCCGACGGTTTGTCCTGGCCAACGGCCGTCATTTGTTCGAAAGAAGGTGTCTTCGTTGCGGCGGCACCGGACATTCTGTTCCTGAAAGACACAGACGGCGACCTCAAAGCAGATCAGCGCGACGTCGTCTTCACTGGTTTCGGACGCAGCAATATTCAAGGACTGTTGAACAGTCTTTCGTGGGGCATCGACAATCGCATTCACGGAGCCACCAGCAGTTCCGGAGGTTTGGTGAAACGGTCGGACGCTGCTGATTCGGAGGCCATCAATCTGCGTGGTCGTGATTTCTCATTCGATCCACTGAAGCTGGACCTGCGTGCCGAAGCAGGCGGTGCCCAGCATGGACTCAGCTTTGGCGACTTTGGCCGAAAGTTCGTTTGTTCGAACAGCGATCATGCGCAATATGTCATTTACGACGACCGATATCTCGCCAATAACAAATTTCTGGTTGCACCACCGTCACGCGTCAGCATTGCTGCTGATGGTGGCCAGGCACCGGTGTTTCGCAGCAGTCCCATCGAACCGTGGCGTATCGTGCGAACTCGGCTGCGAGTGTCCGGGGAGGTCAAAGGCCCTGTGGAAGGTGGCGGAAAGCCAGCCGGATATTTCACAGGAGCAACGGGTATCACGATCTTCCGCGGCGACGCCTGGGGAGAGGAATATCAGGGAACCGCCTTCATCGGCGACGTTGGCAGCAACATTGTGCATCGCAAACAGCTGACCCCGAAGGGCGTGAGCTATCAGGCCAGTCGGATTGACAAGAACTCAGAATTTGTGCGGTCCAGTGATATCTGGTTCCGGCCAGCTCAATTCGCGAACGCTCCGGACGGTTGCCTGCATATTCTGGACATGTACCGTGAAACGATTGAGCATCCCAAAAGCCTGCCGCCAGAGATCAAACAGCATCTCGATTTGACCAGTGGCCGTGATCGAGGTCGTTTGTACAGAGTTTCAAAGACTGGCAGCGAAGTGCGCGTGGGCGTCGATCTTTCGCACAGCACTGCTGCAGAGCTCGTCGCTCTGCTTAGTCATTCGAACAGTTGGCACCGGGAAACTGCGGCTCGGCTGCTGCACGAGCGCTCTGCAGGCTTCAATGATCTGACGGCACTGCTTAGTCAGCACGCGAAAACCGGGGTTAGACCGCAGGGTCGTTTGCATGCTCTGTATCTGCTAAGCAGTCTGAACCTTCTAACTGTAGAACACACCGCCGCCGCCTTCAACGACACATCGCCTGAGGTCGTGGAGCATGCGCTCAAACTTGCAGAACCGTTCATGAACGAGACCAGCATCAAGCTTCCAGCAGATCTTGGCAATCAACCGCGCATTGCGCTGCAATTGGCGTTCAGCGCAGCGTATCTGCCACAGGACAAGCGATTGGCCGCCGTGACGAATGTTCTCATGAACCAGGAGTTAGGTCGGGACGCGTGGATTCGAACGGCCGCCCTGTCTGCACTGCCGACAGGGGCTGGTCAAGTTTTCTCAAACATCGCGGGGGATTCCGAAAGTCCTGACCAGCAGGTCCTGTTGGCTTTGGTGGAGCTGATTGCACGCCAGAATCAGCCCGACGATCTTGCCATGCTGCTAACTGGCGTGCCGCAACTGAGTCAGAGACAACCGGAATCTTCCGCCACATTGGTGCAGACACTGCTGCGTCATCGACCGGAACTCAGCCCAAAGCTGGCGGACGTCGTGACAAGCATACTGGCCAGTGCTCGCATCACAGCAACGTCAGCAGACAACGGTCTGTCGCAGCGTGCTGCGGCGATTCAATCGTTGTCTTTGAGTAAATTCGAAACGGAACAGGCAATTCTGAGTGAGCTACTTAGCCAACAGCAGCCTGCCGAGATTCAGACAGCAGCACTGGCAGTGCTGGGAGGTTATGGCGTCTCAGCGACAGATCTGATTCTGGAGCGTTGGAAACAATTGAGTCCGGATTTACGTCTGCAGGCTGAGAGCATTTTGTTCTCACGCCCGCAGTCCACGGCTAAGCTGTTTGCCCTGATGGAGAGCAATGAGATTCCGTTGTCGCAAGTCAGTGTTGCTCAGCTTAATGTGGCGACGAAGTCGAAGGATGCCAATCTGCAGCAGCGTGCGAATCAATTATTACAGAAGACAACTTCTGTCGTAGATCCCGCAACGACGCAGGAGTATCGCGCAGCTCTGAAACTGCCGGGAAATGTAACTGAAGGTCGGAATGTGTTTCGCAAGCACTGCGTTGCCTGTCACCGATTGGAGAATCTGGGCAGCGAATTGGGACCGAATCTGGCAACGATGAAGAACCGCGGCGCGGAAGCGATTCTGTTCAACGTGCTGGATCCCAATCGTGAAGTGAATCCGCAATATTTGCTGTATACTGTTCTGACGACTGCGGGCCAAACATTTTCGGGTATGCTCCGGAACGAAACGCCGACCAGCCTCACGCTGGTGCGTGCCCTGGACAAATCCGATACCGTGTTGCGGTCAGATATCGAAGATCTGGCCAGCACCGGACTCTCACTGATGCCGGCGGATCTGTACAAAGCGATTCCGCCTGAGCAGTTCTCCAGCCTGGTCGCGTACCTGCTGTCCGTCGAATGAGCGGCTGTCCGATTAAAACGAATCGTGGAGCAGTTTACCAAATATTGTACGCGCCGGGCTCGTTGGAATTCTACAGAACACTTCGCTGACGTGTGGCCGCGAAGAGCGTGTTTTGATCGAAGAATGTAACAACACAAACACACGGTATTCAACACCGTGCGTTTGTCTACAATTCGCAAGTCATCAAATTCAGCGGGCGGTAACGCTGGATAGAGATCATTTCCTTCTGCTTCTTCGGACGAACACTTGTGAGCATAACTGGTACTCGAAAAATCACCGTTCCGTGTTTTGTGAAGTCGGCAGCTGATGGCGAAAAGCTGTCGATGGTCACCGCTTACGATTCGATGTGGGCGGGAATCATGGACGAAGCGGGTGTCGACAGTATTCTGGTCGGCGATAGCCTGGC
>CALFOL010000627.1 GCA_937919915.1 uncultured Planctomycetaceae bacterium | reverse complement strand
GCTGACTTGTGGCTGCGGGGACGCGTTTCGACAGAAGAAAGCCTGGTCCGGCGAGCGAGTACCGGTTACGACATTAAGTAAACTGCTCTAGACGCATAGAAACCGCGTTTACCACTGCGAAGTCCGGCGAATCGCATGAACGACTGTATCCAGCCTGCCACGGTGATTATCATTAAGTAATGACGCGTATTCTGAAACCATTTCACCCCGCTTGCCCGCAATTTCTGCTGATTGCGCTGTGTTTTGTCTGCGCCGGTCCGCCGAACACGGTGTCGGCTGTCGACGACACGGCTGAGCAAAAAGCCATTCAGCGGAACACGGCCTATTTGCAACGACTCAAGCGGCAACCCGGCCCGGGAACCACGCTGGACAAAGTCTACGCCTTCCAAATCGACCGCGGGACGCTGGGTACCTTTCTGCTGGAACTAAACGCAGGGGCCAAAGCGGTCGACGCTGACGGATCCGATACGATGTTGGTGGGGTTGATCGAACAACGCCGCGGTCGATTTGTGGCCGCCAAAACGGCGTTCGAAGCCGCAGTGATACAACGTCCGAAAGATCCGATCGCCAAACGGCAGCTGGGACAGGTTCTGGCTTCTCTGGGTAAGAACTCAGCGGCGGCGGACACTCTGGAAGCCGCACTGTTACTAACCACTGCACCTCGAGATCAGTCGGACATCTATCAGTTGCTCGGGCGAATATATCAGCGAACACTGGATCCCGAACAGGCGTTGAACTTATGGAAGCGTTATGAATCCGCGTTCCCTGGCGATGCGATGGTTAAGGAAAAAATCGCTGGTGTCCTGGCTCAGGAAGGTCACGACCAGGCAGCGCTGCAGCGTTATCGTGCGTTGTCAGCGGCAAGTCGAGATCCCTATAAGCAGACTGAGTTCGGCACAAAGGTGGCCGAGCTGTTGCTGAAGCTTGATCAGCGAGACGAAGCCATTCAGCAGTTTCAGAAACTGTTGACGCAATTGAAGCCTGACAGCTGGCAAGCCGACGGCATTCGCGACCGGATTGAGCAGGCCTTCTTGAAATCCGACGATCACGGTGGGCTGGTGACGTATTTGAAACAGTGGATTAGTCAACATCCGGATGACATACACGCGATGTCTCGCCTGGCGCGAAGTCTGTCTGCGACGCACGATTCGGCGGCGGCTCGCAAATGGCTGCAGCAAGCAATCGCCAAATCGCCCTCAGACGCCAAGCTGCGGGAATCGTTGATCGCCGAGCTGACCAACCAGAAAATGTTCACGGAAGCTGCTCTGCAGTACGAACAGCTGGCGAAAATCGATGCCGGCAACGGTCAGCATCTGGAGCGATGGGGGCGTCTGGTGCGGCGAGATTCCTCGGTTCTGGAAGCGACGCGGAATGCGGCCGCGACCAGCATCTGGACGCAACTGTTGCAGCTTGCCGCGGACGACCCGGTGAACGTGACCCATGTGGCCGGACTGTTTCGCAGTGCGGGAATGGTGGAGCAGGCGATTCCTCTGTATCAGCAGGCGATCGATCTGGCACCCACTGCGCCGCAGTATGTCGAGTACCTTGGCGAGTATCTCCATTCGCTGAATCGAACGGATGATGCGCTGCTTAAGTTCGGACAGATGGCGGCTGGCGAACGAAGAACAACGGAAAATCTGTCGCGACTGAGTCAGGTGCTGGCGAACTTCGGATACACAGAGCAAGCGCTGGCCGCCATGACAGCCGCGATTGAACTAACGCCGCAGTTTCTGGATTACGTTCGTCTGGCGACGTTGCTGCGTGAAGCCAAACGCTACGAAGAATGTCTGCAACAACTTGGACTGGCCGAGCAGAATGTTGGCAACGATGAAGAACGCCGTCAACTGCAACAGGAACGGATTCAGTGTTACCAGGCGGCCGATACTCTGCCGCAGCAGATCGCCGAGATGCAGCAACAGCTGACCGCGGCAAGTCTGTCCGACACGACAGAGCAACAGTGGCAGTTTCTGGGACTGCTGCAACAAACAGCGGGGCGACTGCGTGACGCAGCCAAGTCACTTCAGCAGGCAGTGCGGTTGAATCCCGGATCGACGGAATCGTGGACTCTGGCGGCTGACATTATGGAGAAGGCGGGTTTGCTGGCCGATGCCTCGGAAGCTCACAAGCAACTGGCGGCGATGGATCGCAGAACTCAGGTAGAACATCTGAAACGCGTCGCAGAGCTGGAACAGCAGCTTGGACGCAGTGCTGCAGCTCTGCAGGCAGCGAAAGACGTCATCACCGCAGCACCTGGAAATCCTGAAGCCAGTCGCTTTTACGCGGACATGTGTTTTCGCCTTGGCCAACCAGAACAAGCGATCGAAACACTGCGGCAGGCTGTGCGGTCGAACCCCGGTGATCGAGAAGCATTGCAGACATTGGCAGCGGTGTTGGCGGACGAATTCCGGACGGAAGAAGCGACCGAATTATACTGGCGAGCGTTTGAGAAAACGGAGGATCTGAATGCTCGCGTGGCCATCGTTCGCAGCCTTGCGGGTCTGTATCTGCGGACAGATCAATTTCCGCAGTTGGTCACGCGACTGCAGTCGTTGGCTTCAGATTCAGCAGACCACCGCGACATGCTGCAATGTCTCTCGAATGCCTATCAGACCGCAGGAAACGCGTCCGCTGCACGTCAAACGATCGAAGCCCTGCTGCGGGAAAGTCCCCGCGACCGCAGCTTGCTGCAGGAAGCCGTGGCGTTGGCAGTGGAGACCAAAGACGTTGCGGCGGCGATTCGATATCAGCGACAACTGGTTCAGGAGTCGCGATCCGCTGACGAAACGTCCAAATTGGCGAGCCTGTTGCTGGACTCGGGAGACTTCGAAGCGGCTGCCGAATTGTGGAGAAATCTGCCCTCGACGGACGGCAACGCTGAACAACTTTTGGCCTCCATGGATCAACTTTTGGCCAGGAACATGGACAATGCCGCAGCGGACATGGCTGGGCAGTTGCTGGCCCGCGACGCAAACAACTGGCAGGCGATGCTGCGTTTGGCCTTCATTGCAACGAAGCAGAACCAATCAGACACCGCGATCGGCTACTGCGAACGCATTCTGGCTGTATCGCTTCCGCCTGGCAATTCGCCCATGTCAGAGTGGATTCCAAAGACACCCGCCGATCTGCCGCCGCCACTTCGCGTTGGAGATTTCGGATCGATGCTGGTGAAGGAACTCGTTAAAAAAGACGGCGTACTTTCGGATGGAAAAGGCAGTGTGGAATTCGGGCCAATACCCACGCCGTGGCCCGTGACGCACTATGCAGAAGCACGCTGTGCAGCGTTAAAGCTGCAACGAGAGCTTCATCGACGTCAGGGGACCGACGAACCGTTTTTGAACGAACTGATCGAACGAGCAGCGCGATCGTCCGATGAGAATCCGCAGGCGGCATGGGACTGCTTTTATGCATCGCCGAGCAGACAAATGGCTGGCCTGTTACAACCTGTCAGCACCGCGGAAGCTCAGCTGGTCTATCTATACAATGAAGTACAGCGTCCGCAGAGTGAGCACACCACGATCGACGCCCGAAAGCTGTTGACGGCATACCGAACTGTGGCCAGTCAGCATCCCGAATGGCTGCTGCCGTTCCGCGGTGTCGCACGCGTCATTCATGTGTTGGAAGCATCAGGGGACTCAGCTGCCGCTAAGCAGATTCGGGACAGTTTGCAGCGTGACAACGCAGCACCAGCCGAGCTGTATGCGGCGTGGGAGATGGCTATGGAGGAGAGTCACGTCGCAGCGCTTCTTCAGGTTGCAGGGCGTTTGATCGAGGTCGAAGATTCCAGCCCCGCGGTCGCGATACGGGCCGACACGTTGAACACTTTGGGTTGGACGTTTGCCCAGCTGGCTTCGAAACAAATCAGTGAGAATCAATGGCCAGCCGTTGAGCAACTGCTGAGTGAGTTTTTGACAATCAAAGCCGCGACTCTCAGCAGGTTCGGTCGCCAGCGTCACTTTCAGACGCAGGAGCCTGTATTTGTCTCAACGACAAGTCATCGGACGTTTCAGAATGGTCGCCACACCAATAGTATTCGCGTGACCACGCTTGGACCGGATGAGTACCTGTCTGTGGCTGATATCAATTTCTTCGTGAATCTGGAGCTCCTGGCGGGCGAAGCCAACTGGCCGCGATTGCTGTCCACAGTGCAGAAGTTTCGCAATCAGGCAACCGGAGACCAGGCAGTCGTCAGCGAGTTGGCGCTCGCGCACTTGTTTGTTCTGCACGGCGATCAAAACGCAGCGGCCGTACATCTTGTCCGAGCAGCTGCTGCGGCTCCTGATAACGCGGGACTGCGGCTGACGCTGACACGGTACTACCAGGCATCCGGCAACGATGCCGAAGCACTGGCACTCCTCGACACGATTAACGCCGTGGATCAAAACGTCATGCAACAGAAGGAAACTCTGGCCCTGCAACTGGCAACATCCACCGGCAATCCGGTCCGAGCTCGGCAGGCGGCTGAAAGACTGTTCGGACTGCGACTGGACACAGACACATCGATCAAGCTGGCAGCCCGCATGCGAACTCTGGATTTGAACGAACTGGCTGATGCGGTGTTAAGCCGCATTCATCGTTCTTCCGGAAACGGTATCGAGACGCTGGAATCCTTGATGGGGCAATATCAGCAACAAGACAATGCAGACATCGCGGCTCAGATCGCACAACAGATTCTTCAGGAAACCAATACCGGGCCGCGGCGAAGTGCGGCGGCAGAAGCGATTCGAGCTTCCGCAGTGAAGACTCTGGCGGAACTCGGACAACTGGATTCGCAGATCACTCGGACAGAGCAGCAACTGCAGCTGGATCCCGAATCCGTTGATCTGCTGCAATCACTGATGGAATTCTACAAGGCCGCCGGACGGTCAGACGCCGCGGTTGCGGTAGCGGCTAAGTTGGCGGAAGTGCAGCCGAATTCGATCGACCACCTGTTGAGACTGGCCACGCAGTATGAGAAAGTTCGCAACTTTTCCGGAGCTTGTACGCACTATCTCGAGGTGCTGAAAAAAGATCCGCAACGGTTCACTCAGAACTACTACCAGTATCTGAGGACATTTCAGAATGCTCGACGCCTGCCGGAACTTGCCGACGTCCTGCTGACTGTTGATCTGCGCAAGTTGAACAACAATTACTACGTGGTTGGTGAGACGATTGAGTACTTGTTCGCGGCCGTGTCTGGTAATCGAGAAGCTCGGGCGGCGGACGCAAATCAGCAAAAAGGACTGGAACTGCTGGCAGCAGGGTGGAAAGCCTTTCCGAACGAACGCAGTTATCTGTTGAACAACATTCGTGATCCGGAAATCTGGTGCCTGCCGGTGATGTTCGATTACGCGCGAGAAGGCATGATTCCGGCCACACCTCAGCAGGCGATTGCTCGTCCCTGGCGCGGCATCGCAGAATCGCCATCATTTGGTGCGAATGGCGAAGTGGTCGGAACGTTGACTCGTGTGCTGCGTGCGATGCCTGATTCCGCGAAGCTTCAGCTGTTCGCCTCCGAAATCCAGACGGCCGTGACTCAGTACCCTGACTGGCATGGTGGCAGACTGATTCTGTGCGTGCTGCAGGCCAAACGTGGCGACCAGGGTACCGCGTTGGAAGCGTTGAATCAGCTGCTGGTGGATCCGAACATCGCTTACGTCCCGAGCCAGGCTGCATGGCTGGTCAGTGCCGAGTTACAAAAATGTGGCAGTGAGTTTTTGCCATCGGTTACGCAAATGTTGCAGCGGTCCGTGCAGGAGAAAGGATTCGCGGTGTCGGGCGGATACGAAAAATCGGTGGGACGACGACTGGCGGAATTGTACGGCATGCAGGGACAAACCCGCCGAGCGATTTCCGTCATACGACAGGCGATCGCCGCTGCCGATCAAATCACTTATACAGAACCAGGCAGAAAATCCTGGCAGCGACTGGCCAACCTGAAGTCCGCCGGCGTCGATATCGCGAAACTGAGCATGCCACTGGACGCCATCGGCATGCTGCAGGAACTCACGCTGCAGCTGCTGGTAGCCAGCGAACAATACAAAAACGAAGGGGCAGCCCATCGACAGTTTCGCGAGGCCAAGCAGTTGCAGGCCACGTTGTTACAGCAGATTTCAACGCCGGTTCTGGTCGAATATCTGGACAGAACACCTGAGCCCGGAGACAACGAGTTAACCGCGATTGATCTGCTGCTGACGCCGCCAGCAGACGGCGCGAAAATTGGTTTGCGAAACAGCGTGGTGTTGTCTGCCGTGGAGGCTGCAGCGAAGGGCAAGGAGACAGATTCCTTAAGAAGCACGCTGGCAAACCTGCTTCAACAGCGGCAAGACGATGTTTCCGTAGCCGTCGCAGCGTTTGTGTTTGCTGACGCGGCCGCTGACACCGAGCTGCAAGACGCTGCAATGCAATCTCTGACTGGTGACTCGTTGAAGACTGAGCGTCCGGCTGGCGTCGCGTTGTGGTTTGTGGCGAAGTCGCTGTTGCAAAGCAATGAGACTTACCAGCTCGGAATGACGTTGGCAGATCGCGCCGAAGCGGTTGCCAGACTATCTGACTCAACAAACTGGTTGCTTGCGATCCTGAAAGAACGAGGAGAGCTGGCAATCCGAGCGGGAGACATCGCTGCGGCTGAGCAGGCGTGGTCGAGAATGTTGGATGTTGTCGCACCGGAGAATTCGAACGCAGCAGATGCCACAAGCGGCGCAGGCACATCTGCGGTGCGTGAAGTACGCGAACTGCTGAACACCACATCAGAACGGACTCCGTAAGGCTATCGGCGTTCGGAATTTTCAGCTGGCGGCATGATCCAGATTTCGCCGTACATGACCGGTTGAGTGGCTCGATACTGTTCGTGGCGGATGAGTTCCAGAACGGCCTGGAAAATCCCAACAATCCGCGATTGCAGGTTTTCGCCTTCAAAAAACTCACTAAACGGTACGCGTTCTTCAACGGCGAGTCGTTTGCGGATCCGATCCTGAAAGACTGCGATCGGCGTTTCGTCCATACGAACGCTGCCGCTTTTTTCGATTTCCGGCAGTCGCACGATTCGCCCCAGTGCGCTGACGAGGTCCCAGAGCTCCACTTCTCGAATGCGATCGGTTGCCCCGTCATGCTTGGTGTCGGGACGATCAACGCTCAGACGCGGGTATCGTTCCAGCCATTCCGACGCGCGTTTGTCGAGATTCCTGGCGGCGTCTTTGTAGCGCTTGTACTGCATCAGCTGACCGATCAGGTCGCTGCTGGTCTCCTCAATCACACTATCCTTGACGACTTCCTCAGGCTTCGGCAGAACTTCGCGGCTCTTGATTTCCAGCAACGTGCTGGCAACAACAATGAAGTCAGCGACAAGATCAAGATCGAGCAGTTCCAACACTTCCAGGTATTGCTGGAAGTCTCGCGTGATCTTTGCGAGGGAAATACGGCAAATGTCCATTTCATGGCGACGTACCAGGTACAGCAGCAGGTCCATGGGACCCCCGAAGTCACTCAGATGTACGCGATACTCTGCCAGGTGCATTGTGTTCCCCCGAAAGACTCGGTCCTGCTGGCGGAACTTCAGCGCAGCAGGCCTTCTGACAAATCGTTCGGCGTTACAACCGGCTGAACTTCAGCCATTCTTTCGATGCCGCCCCATTTCCGTTAAAGTCTTGTTCAGAGTAAGCCGGTGTCGTCTTCGTCGCAGCAGATTTGTCTGCATTTGGGTTACGAAATTTGTGGCGGCGAACCACAATGGCGACCGTCCCGAACGTGATATCGCTGCTGGAGTATTCTGGATGCCGCCGCTGATTGTGACTGATTCCGCGTACGAATTTGTTCCGCCGCATGAAGGGACAATCTGGCCGCGACTGCTGTGATGGTACGCCATCCGACTTCTGCGGACGCGCCATGGAATTGTTGACGTCGAAGTTCGGGGGGCAGAACGGATTGCTGAATTGTTACAGCAGAAACACGGGCTGCTGCTGGCTCCGAACCACTGCCGGATCTCAGATGCGCTCGTCTTGCAACATTTGACTCGCACATTGCGTCAACCGTTTTTCGTCATGGCCAGCTCGCATTTGTTTCGCCGCAACAGCGTGCTGAAATGGGCATTGCGACGAATGGGTGCGTTCAGCGTGTATCGTGAAGGAGTCGATCGCCAGGCCGTGGAGACGGCGATCGATATCATGATCGAAGGTAAGCGTCCGCTGGTGATCTTTCCGGAAGGTGCACTGAATCAGGCCAACGATCGACTGAATGCACTGATGGAAGGCGTTTCGTTTATCGCTCGCACAGCGGCGAAGAAGATCAACAAACGCAACGCAGAAACCCATGCAGAACGCGGCGTGTTTGTCGTGCCGATTGCGCTTCGCTATTTATACCACGGTCACCTGGACTCCACTGTCGGACCGATGCTGAGCGACATCGAACGTCGGCTGTCCTGGCGTACCGCAGAGAAAACTCCGCACGTCGAACGGATCTACAAAGTCGGCAACGCGCTGTTGGGGTTGAAAGAAACGGAATTCATCGGTCAGGCGCAATCCGGTACCATCGGCGACCGAATGCAGCAGCTGATAGACCACCTGTTGTGCCCGATGGAAGAAGAATGGATCGACGGGCGGAACAATGGAGCAGCGGTCAACCGCGTAAAAGAGCTTCGCAAAGCCATCGTGCCTGACATGATTGAAGGCGATGACGGCGACGGAGAAGAGGTCAAACTGACACAGCTGGAACTCGATCGGCGCTGGCGACAACTAGAAGACATGGAGCTCGCTCAGGCGCTCAGTCTGTTTCCGCGAGACTATATCGCGTCCAATCCGACAGTGGATCGAATTCTGGAGACGGTTGAACGGATGGCGGAGAATCTGATCGGGGAAGCTCAATCGCATTCACCCATGAAAGCCATCATTCAGGTTGGTGAACCATTCCGCACATCCGGCAAGCGTGATCGCAATGTGGACGCAGACCCCGTGCTGAGTCACATTGAACAGAACCTGGCTGAAATGCTGGCAGCGTTATCCTCTGAATCACAACCGTACACAGGCCGAGCTTAATGACAAATGGTACTTCGCAGACGGCTCCGGCGTTACTCAGCCGCCGCCAGCAGCAGCAGCAGCAGCAGGCCATGGTCGTGATGTCGATGTACGTCGGATACGCGTCGTTCATGGTGCTGCGGATGATTCCGACGGTCGCCGGCACGTCGATTACCAGCGATCCGGAATTCGGCGTCAGCACTGAAGATTGGGGCCGGATTCTTGCCATGGGCACTGTTGGTGCGGTGGTTGGAAAATTCATCGGCGGACTGGCAGCAGACCGACTCGGTGGACGACTGACTTTCTTCGCCGGACTGATCGTCAGCTCTCTGGGTGTCGCAGCATTTGCAGCTTCAAAGACAGTCGCGGCATTTCAGCTAACGTTCTTTGTGGCGCTGATGGCGAAGTCTGTCGGCTGGCCATCAATGACGAAAATCATCGAACTCTCCTTTCGGCCGAACGAATACGGTCGTGTGTGGGGATTGCTGGCCACAAGTTCGCGCGTGGGCACATTGGTGGCCACCTTTGTGCTGGGAGGATTACTGGGGCGAATGACATGGCAGGAGATGTCTTACCTGGCGGCTGCGGCCGGTGTCGTAATCGCCGTCGGATTCTTCTTTACTCAGCCCGGTGGGAAGAGCAACGCTGTAAAACTGGAAGACAAGGAAGCGGATGACGACAACCCCTGGGAAGAGACTCCATCTATAGACACACAGCATCCACTACGGAACAGCACACTGCCGGAGGCGATCGGATACTTCTGCAGCAGCCGCCAGTTTTGGCTAATTACGTTTAGTATGATGGGGCTGACCATCATGTGGGACTTCTTAATGATGGTACCACTGTATCTGGTGCAAACGATGGGAATGTCGCCCGCGGGCGCGTCGCAGACGGCTTCTGCGTTTCCACTTGGAAGCCTGATCTCAGTGCTGGCGGGGGGATATCTCTTCGATCGACTTAGCCGCGGTGCAACCGCGTGGCTCATGGGATTTCTGTTAGCCGTGGCGGCGGGTTGCGTCTTGACGTTCTATTTCATGCCGGGCATGAACCTGCCGGAGAGCGAACTGGTGAAGCTGTCGCTGGGGTTGCTGTTTGTATTCGGGATGTGTGTATCGCCATGTTACTACATTCCGATGAGCGTCTTTTCGATCGAATTCGGCGGACGGCACTCGGGATTTCTGATCGCATTGCTGGACGCATTGGCGTTTGGAGTCACCGCTGTCTTCTATTTCTACGCGGGGACGATCGCGGAACGCAGTTGGGGACTGTTTCTGCTGGTGCTGTTCGGTGTCTGTGTGTGGGCCATGATCACCACGCTGTTGTTCATGCTGGGTGAAGCGAAGCGGGCGCTTGCAGCTGCATGAATCGTGGAGCTTCTGGTCGCACGCCAGACGTTTTTCTCGTCAGTTTGCGGGGTGGGGGTTTACAGCGTATTGCGCTGATTTGCGGCCGCGGGGAACGTATTTCGAGTGAAGAAACCCTAC
>CALFOL010000626.1 GCA_937919915.1 uncultured Planctomycetaceae bacterium | reverse complement strand
TCCGACTTATCCGGTGATCGTTGATGCAGGAGTCGGCACAGCCAGCGACGTGGCGTTCGCCATGGAACTCGGCTGCGATGGCGTTTTGCTCAACACGGCAATCGCCAGTGCAAAGAATCCTCACCTAATGGCGGACGCCATGCGACAAGCCTGCATCGCTGGTCATCAGGCGTTTCACGCTGGCCGCATTCCCAAAAAGTTGTATGCCACTGCGTCAAGCCCCGCTGAAGGCACGATCAACTGATCTGAGGTTCTCAACTTAAGATTCCAGCTCAGATCGTCCCCCGCGATCGCCTTCGGACCATTCCCATGACTGAACCTGCCATCCAAACATCGCCCACACGAGGCGTTTCGTACCTGTACATGGCGGCAGCGTTTGTGATTGTCGTGGCCGGAATGCGAGCGGCGGAACCCATCCTGAATCCACTGTTGCTGGCAGTTTTACTGGCCGTGATCAGTTCGCCGGCGTACTTCGCCTTGTTGAAACGCAAATTCTCGAACTGGTTGTCGTTGCTGATCGTCATCGGTGTCCTGTCAGCGGCTGTGCTTAGCCTGGCTCTGGTGGTAAGAGGTTCCGTGTCGGGATTTATCGCGCGACAGACTCATTACCACGAGCAATGGGACGAACGAACGCGCGGCCTGGAGAAGCAGGTTAAGAGTTGGGTTCCGACCTGGGTCAGGAATCTGGACAAACAGCCTGGTGATGGCGAACTTCCTCCACCGGAAAACGAAGCCACCCCCAGCGAACAGGCTGGGACACCCGCCTTAGAAGAACCGACTGATTCTGAGCCGACAGTGACAGCCGCGAACGAGTTGTTGCCGCCTGAACCTGGCACGGCTGCTGGACACGTGCCTCCCCGTCTGCAGTTGGAGTTTTTGCCGGAAACAGAATCACAGGACCGGCAGGAAGTCCGCGACTACATGTCGGAAGACTTCAGCCTCGCCATATTCACCTGGGTCAAAAACCTGGCGCTGGAGATCGCGCTCAGCATCGCACTCAGTATTCCGCAACTGTTAAGCAATACGTTTCTGATTATGCTAACCGTCATCTTCATTCTGCTGGAAACCGGTACGTTTACCCGAAAGATCCGCCAGGCGTTCCAGCACAACGATGAGGCAGCCGTGCGTGCTCAGGAGATTATCACCAGCATGCAGAACTACATTGTGATCAAGACGTGGGTCAGTCTGGCGACCGGAATCTTCATCGCCGCCTGGCTATGGTTCCTTGGTGTCCCTTTTTACGCATTGTGGGGCCTGCTGACGTTTCTGTTCAACTTCATCCCCAACATTGGTTCAATCATCGCCGCCGTTCCCGCGATTCTGATTGCCTGGCTGGAACTCACAACGCTGCCAGCAGTTGCCACGGCAATAGGATTCGTCCTGGTCAACGGCGTCGTCGGTAACCTGATCGAACCGCGACTCATGGGCAAAGGCCTTGGACTGTCGCCGCTTGTGGTGTTCTTTTCGATGGTCTTCTGGGGATGGGTCCTCGGCCCCGTCGGCATGCTGTTGTCCGTGCCGCTGACCATTGCTGCGAGGATTGCCCTCGATGGCTTCGAAGACACCAGATGGATCGCAACACTTTTTGGCAACGCAGAAACAACATAGCGAGAACCGTCTGAACAGACGCCACGGAAAGAGACGCGTCATCACACAGACCTCACGAGTCAATCGTTCCTATGACAAAATGGATCAAGATCTGCGGCGTCACAACCGTTCACGACGCAACGATGATCGCAGCGGCTGGTGCGAGTGCGATCGGTTTGAACTGCTATCCGAAATCGAAACGGTACCTGGCCGCCGCCGCCGCGCGGCAGATTCGTGATTCCGTGGCAGCAGAACTCGATGTCGTCGGCGTGTTCGTCAACTCCGCCGCGGCAGAAGTCGCCAAACTTGCGGAAGACATCGGTCTGAATGCCGTGCAGTTTCATGGGGATGAAAGCACGGTCGAAATCATCCGATTCCACGAAATTTGCCCCGATGTGGCCATCATTCGCGCCTTCCGCATCGGTGCTGAAGGACTGACCACTCTGCAGTCTACCGTGACAGAGCTGGTCGACGCAGGGGTACCGCTTGCCGCCGTGCTGGTGGACGCGTTCGTCGAAGGTGAATACGGCGGGACGGGGCATCAGGTGGATGCGAAGCTGCTGCAGGACTGGCCCGGTCACTGGCCGCGACTGATCCTTGCCGGAGGCCTGACTCCGGAAACAGCTGCCGCGGCCGCAGCGGCGGTCAATCCGTGGGGCGTTGACACCGCCAGCGGTATTGAGCTATCGCCAGGCATCAAGTGCCCCTCGAAGGTTCGTCAATTTGTAGACGTGCTGGCAGTCGATGCATCATGCAGACTCAGCGGCTGACCTGAACAGCCAAAATTCAAAAGTTCTCGCGGTCGTCAACGGACCTGAGAAACATTGCCGATTAGGGAAACTTTGCAAGGCGTCGAATTGCGTGCGAGCAGCCTCCGGAGAATAATTGAACGTTCATACGTCGTAATCAGGAGACCGGTTCGAATTGCCGCCAACATCTACCGATAGCACGTGTTGGTGTTCCGGTCGGCGAAAGCCATTTGTATCGTTGCCCCCCGACCATTTGTCTTTGCACTGAAATCTCTATGGCAGCAGTTTCCACAAAACTTCGAGTACGTCAGCGGCTCGGTAAGTTCCGAATCGAAAAACGACTGGGGGAAGGCGGATTCGCCACTGTTTATCAAGCGATGGACACAATTATGGGGTGCCGAGTGGCACTGAAAGTCCCTCACGCGGCTTTGGTCGACGAAGAGCTTTTGTCCGCTTTTCGTCGTGAAGTGCGGTTGCTGGATAAGGTCGATCACAGCGCCATTCTGCAGATCAAAGATGCCAGCATCATCGATGGTCGTCTCGTGATCTCTTTTCCGCTCGGAAAAGAGACGCTGTCGGATCGA
>CALFOL010000625.1 GCA_937919915.1 uncultured Planctomycetaceae bacterium | reverse complement strand
CACCAGTATTTAGTGGATTTTTTCGTCTTGCCAAAGGGGCGGAAATAGTAACAATCAGAATACTTCGGGCCGAAGTGACGCACTTCGACGTTCGGAAGCCTGTCACTGCATAACTCCTACAGGTTGCAGTGACGGGGAACTCATAGTAATAGAAAGGAGGTGATCTGGTGGATGATTACTGTAGTCCTATTCGAGGTGGTGCCGCCACGTGATAGTCGGCGGGCTGTCCGTCCGGCAGCCACCGTCTCTGACCTGATCGCCAGATCGGGTTGAGAAAGCTCAAAGCCCCTGAAAGACGCTTCGGCATTTTTCAGGGGCATCTTTATGCGCTGTATCTGAATGAATGAACTGTCGGACATCAGGGCGCAGACCGACCTCGCACATTGCAGACGGCAGAGCGGTTTACCTGTCTTGTGGTGGCCGTAGCTGCCATCGCGAGACGGCGAAATTGATTCACCCTCCGCGTTCTGGCGAATGCAGCGACATACAGACGGCCGCAGCGATGAAGCCGCCAATGCTTGCTCTAAAACAACCAGCTGTTAAGGCTTCGTGGAACCCGATTCACGCTGTCCTGCAATTGCCTGACCGATTGCAGGATCTCGGAAGGCACCTTGCACGCGTTGTTCGGAAGGTGCGCAACGTGCGACCAGATGGATTGATAACTGGTCAGTAGCTGGTCGCAGTCGGCCTGATCCTGCAGCGCAAAGGCCAAGCGTTCAAGAGGCGTCAGCCTGAGCTCCTGCTCCATGTGTTCGATCACGGCGGAGGAGTCAGCCTCGGCCAGCGAGATCGCCTGTAGAAACCCGGCGATCAGTACAAGGCGACTCGAACGCAGCTTCAGGTTAACCTCCAGTGATTTCCGGGGGTTGTCAGAATGCAGCCAGCAGGCTCTTGAGCGGATGCTTCGCCAATACCTCTGGACGTCCTGCCACAGCCAGTGAAACGGACCAGACTCTGCGAATATCTCGCAGACGCGACTTTCGGTGTACCACTGCAGCAGATCAATTCGTAGCTCGGAAAACGTGGGTGCATCAGCGACGGGCTGCGCGTCCAGCAGCAGTTGCATCCGTTGCCCAAAAGTCGTGAGATCTTCATCGACCACGCCACGGCTTGTTGCCTGGGTCATCGCTCGCCAGGAAGCACATGTGGAAAACACGCCTCCCGACTTCGGAGGCTGCAACAACTCAAGCTCCGGCACACTCCGCAAATTGTCCCAAACAGTGTTGTAGATTTGGCGTCGGGATGCCTGAGAGACCGCTTTGATTCGATCATCGACGACCACCAAAATGTCCAGATCGGACTTCGCATGCCCTTCCATGCGATTCAAGGAACCGGACACGGCGATGCAGGCGACTGTCTCCGTCGGGAAATCGATTGCACTACGCAGATGACTGAACTGCTTTGCGGAAAAATCCCACGCGACGCCAAGCTGCGACAGTTCAGGAGAGTCAGCGAACGGGAACTGGCGGGACTGAGGCCAGGCAACGGACGACATTTCAGCGATCAGAAAAGCGGTGGCAGACGTTCATAGCGGAATTCGGCTCAGTGTAACCGCTGCAGTCCACAACTCCAGTCAGCAGGCTTTACCAGAGTGCTACAACGAGAATGAATTGCAATTCAGAACTAACCTTTGCGGCAGACACCTTCGGATTGACTGCCTCTCCCGCTGCACGAATTGCCGAACTGTTGAGAGAATCCGTAGATGCCTGCAGATCAATCGTTCGATGTTGGATAACAGAGAACTGGTGGCTGACGTTGCGAACGAGTCACCTATTTCGGTCATGACGGACCGGAAACGGCGGTCTCATCGTAAGGATACAGTGATGCTGAAGAAGACATGCATAGCGCTGATACTCTGCGACATTTTTCGCGACTCCCAAAGCCTCTGCAGGCGACGGATTCCTGCGGGATCTGTTTAGTCGCCAATCTGATTGCATTCAGTTTACCGCGACCGAAGAAGCACTCTTCACAGGCCGCGATTCCCGTGTGGACGCCGGTGGAGGCGTTGTGAACGGTCCGGATTCAGGGCGTCTGGGTTTTGATAACGCTGACTTCAACCATGAATTTGGTTACCGCGTTTCACTCGGTGTTCAGTCGCAGCAAACCCGTGTCGAAGCCATCTTCGCAGAATACGGCGATTGGGGCTGGCGTGAAAGCGGCTCGTTAACAGGAGGGCTTTCCTTTGACGGCGGCGCAGGGTTTCCGCCGGGAGTAAATCGTCTTGGACCGACGACCTTCTTCCAACCATTGTTCGCAGCGTCCGTGGCAGCGGCTGATGAAACAGACGGCCTGGGGCCAAACGTTCCCATCATTGATCCCCCGCCGACTTATGACAGCTTCTACTACAGCAAAATGCAGGACCTGCAAATCAACCTGCTGAACAACGACTCGTCTTCAACGCTTCGTATTGGCGTCGGGTATCGCAACGTTCAACTGAACGAACTCGCTGGCACGTCGATAACAGGCGTGTAAGCACCCGCCCACAAATAATCGCACATAATGAATGGCCACCCCGTGCTTCAGGTAAGGATGATCCGAAGGTTATTATGTGCGAAAATATATAAGCGACTGCTTAC
>CALFOL010000624.1 GCA_937919915.1 uncultured Planctomycetaceae bacterium | reverse complement strand
ACCTCAAACCCATGTCACCACGCCATCGCCCGTCGTGGCTCACGACAGGATGCCACGAGCGACGAGGTTGTTGATGCGGCGGGCTGTGTCGGCAAGTCCGTCGCAGACGGCTTCGGAGTAGGTGCGGCCGTCTGTGGTGTCGATGCCGTGACGTGGGTCGGCGACGCGGAGGCCTTCCAGAGCGGGGTCTTGATGGTGGAAGAGTTCGACGAAAACGACTTCCAGCTTTCCCGTGGCGGCACAGGCTGTGAGCATGTTACCGATCCAGCCGTCGTCTGTGCTGAGACATCCGCGAGTTGTTTTGGCTGATGCGTGGAACATGCTGAAGCCGTCGGCTGCGGCCATTTCGGCGACGATGGCGGCGTTCTCTTCCATCGACAGATCGGAATCACCGCAGTGCGCGGCGTCGACGAGGATTTTGAAGAATGGTTGGCCGAGTTCTTCGTTGGCGGCTTTGGCAACCTGCCATGCTTTGCCGACATCCGTGAAAGTCATGAATTCCGTGCCGCGCAGAAATTCGATGTGCCATGCTTTGATACAGCTGCCGATGGCTTCGGCTTCTCGAACCACGCGTGTGTGCAGTTTGACGTTCTGAGCAACAGCCGCATCGAAGTCTGCTCCGGTGAGTGTTGGGGCACCTGGCTTCATCCATTCTTCGATGGAAGTCGATGACACGTTTTCGATGCCGAGCTGCTGAGCGACCTTCAATCCGCTGATCAGCATTGCCGCAACGCTGTCTTCGTCGGCTGGGTTCATGGGGTTGCCGCCAGCGACCATCATGATCATGTGGGGCTTCATTCCGAGTTCTCGGATGCCGCCAAACAAGTCCTGCGTGTCCTGTTCGTTGACGCCGGGAAAATGCGGCACTTGAGCAGCCGTGATAGCGACTGGCGACATTTTCTGCAGTTTGGCCAGTTCAGCGACAGACAGCAGACGACCATCTTCACCGCGAGGCAGTCGACCGTTTTCATCGGGAACCAGGCCGCCGACGAATTTGATATGAGTCGGAACAACGCCGAATTCGATGTCTGCTTTGAGTGTAATCTTTGTCATGTCGTCAAACTTTGAATGATGAAATGGAGTCGCTGGAAATGTGAAGCCGCGGCGAACGCGTTGTGAAACCGATTTATCTGAGCAGTTTGGCAAGGTTCTCCAATCCACACAACTGACTGCCTGGGATGCATCAAGAATTAAGGATGAGAGCCGTTTGAGCACTTTACGAGCACGAAATGGAAACGAGTGAATCCGCAGAATTTCTCACGATTCACTCGCTGGCGCGTCGTGCTTGTATTCCTGGCAAGACCATGTGGAAAGAATGGCATCGAATGGTCATGATGGACGGCCTCCCGCCCGGTAAATCCTCCGATGAAGCCGAATGACTCGTCCGCTGACAATCTTCGTGATCTCCGCCTGCTTCGCAGCACTTTGCTGCGGAGACGAGGTAATTCCGATTTTTGAAAAGGATGTGAACCCGATCCTGTCCGCGAAATGTGGCAAGTGTCACAGCAACAAAGTTCGCAAGGGAGATCTCGATCTGTCTTCGATGGCTGGACTGCGAACCGGCGGCGAATCGGGCGATCCGGCGATTGCTGAGACCGCTGACGAAAGCCTGCTGTGGAGCATGATCGATGGTGACGATATGCCACCGGAAGACGAGCCGCCGCTGACCGCAGCGGAAAAGCAACTTATCCACCAATGGATCGTTTCCGGCGCGAAATCGGTGGAGGGGCATGCGGAAGAAAAACAGCTGACGCAGCACGATGTGCTTCCCATCGTGCTGTTGCGGTGCACAGCGTGTCACGGCCCGCGACTCAAGCAAGGTGGAGTCGATCTGCGAACAGCGGCTTCGATGAAGAAAGGTGGCGCGAACGGTCCGGCACTTGTTCCCGGCGATCCTGATGCCAGTCTGATGATTCAGCGAATTGAAAGCGAAGCCTGCCCGCCTCGCGACCTGCTGCTGAAGTTTTTCGTCAAACGTCCACCGGCATCGGAAGTGAAAGTCCTCCGAGACTGGATCGCGGCCGGAGCGCCGGAAGTCGACGTGCCACCGGACGTAGCCACAACCGACCCGGACGCATTGGTCACCGACGAAGAACGACAGCACTGGGCCTTTCAACCGCCGAGGGCTTCGACGAAGTTCGACTCCATTGATGGATTCGTTCGCGACGAATTGCAACAGGTGGGACTCGACTTCTCACCGGAAGCCGATCGCAACACGCTCATTCGTCGAGCGTACTTCGACCTCATCGGCATGCCGCCATCGCTGGCAGAGCTCAGACAGTGGACAAGCAGCAGTAACGCCGATTGGTATTCTGCGATGATCGATCACCTGCTGGCGTCGCCACATTACGGCGAACGCTGGGGACGATACTGGCTGGACCTTGCGGGCTATGCGGATTCCGAAGGGGGAGTCTCCGCCGATCCGGTCCGTCAGGTCGCGTGGAAGTATCGCGACTACGTCATTCAGGCATTCAACGAAGACAAACCGTACGATCGCTTTCTCACCGAACAAATCGCTGGTGACGAATTGCTGGACTGCGAAAACGCCGACATCGTCACGCAGGAAATGGTCGACAACCTGACGGCCACCGGCTTTCTGCGAATGGGCATCGATCAAACCGGTTCGCGAACGATGAACTTTGTGCCGGAACGTCTGGGTGTGGTGAGCGATGCGATCACGGTGCTCGGTTCGGGCATTATGGGCATTACGATGGAATGTGCACGCTGTCATTCGCACAAGTACGATCCGATTCCTCATCGAGACTACTACCGATTCAAGGCGATCTTTCAGGGAGCGATGGACGAACACGACTGGCTGAGCTTTAAGACCCGCAACCTGAACGTCGCCACGCCGGAACATCACCAGCGTGTGAAAGCCGTCAATCCACCGTTGACGTCAAAGCTCAAAAAACTGGAGGCCAGCCTGAAGAAAGCCATCGCCGACCTGCAGACCGAAATGCTGCGGCAACATTATCCGCAACAGCCAGAGGCGGATCGCAAAGAAACACTGCGAGCACTCCGGATTGCCGACAACAATCGCACGCTGCCGCAGCGAATCCTGGTCGAGATGCTGCAAACGGTAGAAGCTCTACCGGATACAGAGCAACCGGCGTCGGTCATCGAAGCTCAACAGACGGTGGAACAAACGAGGCACGAGATCCTGTCCGTGAAACGACAGATGGAACCGCCCGTGACGATTCGAGCGTTGTGGGATCGAGGCAATCCGTCGCCGACCTATATTCTGCGCCGGGGTGAACACAACAAGCCGGGGCGATTTGTTGGCCCAGGTGTTCCGTCGATGATGACGGATGGCAGGACGCCGTTTGCTGCCACGCCGCCCTTCCCCGGCGGCACCCCCAAGACCGGGCGACGACTGGCGTTTGCGAAGTGGCTGACGTCACCCGATCATCCGACGACTTCGCGCGTCATGGTGAACCGTGTTTGGTATCACCATTTCGGAACAGGACTGGTGAAGACTCTGGAAAACTTCGGAGTCAAAGGGGAAAGTCCCTCGCATCCGGAATTACTGGACTGGCTGGCGGTGAAGTTCATCCACGACGACTGGAGCATGAAACAACTGCATCGCCGGATCATGAATTCTGCGATGTACCAACAATCAAGCCTGGTCACGGACGAACGAAAACAACTCGACCCGCAAAATCGATTGCTAAGCCGAATGCCGCTGAAACGCCTGGACGCGGAAGCCCTTCGAGACTCCCTTCTGTTCGTGTCAGGAAAACTGGACGCCACTTACGGAGGCCCCCCGGACACCGTTTCCGTCGATCGCAACGGACTCGTCAGCGTCATCCCAACAGCCGATGGCCGCTGGCGACGAAGCATTTATTTGCAATACCGCCGCACAGAGATTCCGTCCATGATGGACACCTTTGACTATCCCGAAATGGGCCCGAATTGCCTGACGCGAAGCACATCGACAGTATCGCCGCAATCACTGATGCTGTTGAACGACAGACACATCAAAAAACTCGCCGACGCCTTCGCCGCAAGAATCATGAACTCCCAGCCCAGCCAACCAGAACAGCAAATCGACCTCGCGTATGCACTTGCCCTCAGCCGACGCCCGAACGCAACGGAACGTCAGCTCGGCATCGAAACACTCAACGCATTAAACGCAGCCTGGCACGAAAAGCCTGCCGCCGCGTTGGAAAGTTATTGTCACACCATCCTGAATTCTGCCGCCTTCCTGTACATTGACTAATGTAGCCGTCACTG
>CALFOL010000623.1 GCA_937919915.1 uncultured Planctomycetaceae bacterium | reverse complement strand
CACCCGTCTCCTACTTAGTAAGGTGCGCGGCTTTGCTTTTGCCGCGTTGATACTCAATACTGAGCATGCTGATGGCGAAATTCCGTCGTCCTTTGTTCGAATAGCCGGGCTTCTAAAACCTATGAACCGAACTCTTCTTGTCATGATTGTCTCACTTGTCGCGCTGCTTGCGCTGGTGGGGTTGTTGGCTACGGGTGATCGCGATCTGGAATCCGGTCCGATCAAACTGTACTGCGCCGCCAGCAATCGCGCGGTGATGGAATCCATTAAGGCACAGTACGAAGAGGAGATGAGGGCCAAGGGTTACACCGTCATCATCGATTACGGTCCGTCGCAGATGGAACTGTCGAAACTGGAAGTCACTCGTGATGGAGATTTGTTCCTGCCCGCCGATGACAGCTACATCACGCTGGCTCAGGAAAAGGGCCTCGCGGCAGAAGTTATTCCCATCGCGCGGCAGCAGGGTGTGGTGGCGGTGCGGAAGGGAAATCCCAAAGGCATTAAGACATTCGCAGATTTGCTGCGGGAAGATGTGCGGCTGCTGCAGGCGAGTCCCAAGAGCGCCGCGATCGGTAAAGTCACCAAGAGGGTGCTCACAAAGCAGGGACTTTGGGAACAGCTCGATAAAGCCACCACCGCGTATTTCCCGACCGTCACAGAAGTCGCCAATGGCATCGCTGCAGATGCCGCGGATGCCGGGATCGTGTACGACGCCGTGCTTTCGACGTACGACAAACTGGAATTCGTCACGCTGACGGAACTGGAGGACACGGCGTCCGACATCTTCGTCACGGTGACAACCACGTCACAAAAACCACAGCGTGCCCTGCACTTCGCACGCTACATCTCGGCGGTCGATCGAGGCTTGAAGCATTACGCAGACTTCGGCTTTCAGACCGAAGACGGCGACGACTGGGCCGACACGCCGGAATTGTCGATCTTTGCGGGTTCGATGTTGCGTCCTGCGATCGATGACACGATTTCCAGATTCGAAGCACGTGAACGAATCGTTGTGAACCGCGACTACAACGGTTGCGGAATTCTGGTCGCTCAAATGCAATCCGGAAAACATCCTGATGCGTACTTTGCCTGCGATACCGAATTCATGAAGCAGGTGCCGGATCTGTTTCCTGATCCCGTCGACGTTTCGCAGAATGAACTCGTCATTCTGGTGCAGAAAGGAAATCCGCACGGCATCGAATCGCTGAAGGATCTTGCGAAAAAAGGCGTGCGAGTTGGCCTTGGCCACGAAAAACAATGTGCGATGGGCTGGTTGACTCAGAACACGCTTAAAGAAGGTGGCGTGCTGCAGGAAGTGATGGAAAACGTTGCCGTGCAGACACCCACCGGGGACATGCTGGTGAATCAAATGCTGACGGGGTCGCTGGATGCGGCGGTGGTGTATCTCAGCAACGCCGCGGGGGCGCAGGGCAAGCTTGAGGCGTATCGAATTCAGGACATCAAGTGCAGCATTGCGACGCAGCCGTTTGCAATCGCCGAAAAGTCGCGATACCGTCAATTGTCCCGTCGGTTGTTTGAGCAGATATGTTCCGCTCAATCGCGGGAGGACTTCGAAGCGGAAGGTTTTCTGTGGAAGACCGCCGAAGATTCGATACCTGTTGACCCAAAATGATTGCACTCAGCGATATACAAAAACCAGGTGACCGGTTCTCGCTCGCGGGAGTAGGCACTGTTCAAACGAAACGCTGCCCCGCGGCCAAAAATCAGCGAAATTCGCTGTAGACTCGGAGCCATCGCTGTGTCCAGCGTCGACAATTCTTCAGCCACTGGCATCCCTGCCGCTCGACCAGGTTCGGACGTGCCGTTCTTTTTGGTGATGGGCGGCCTGTCTTCGTGCTTTGTGCTGTTGATCGTTTTGTTGCTGCTGGCGGACGTGATGTTCGTTTCGCTGGACGACTTTCGCGTGGCGTTGGCGACGCCGCAGTATTGGTCTGCGTTTCGAATCACGCTGATCACCTGCAGCGTTTCCGCCATACTTTCGGTGTGGGTCGGTACGCCGCTGGGCTACGTGCTTTCGCGTTACAGATTTCCCGGTCGCTGGATCGTGGACACGCTGGTGGAAATCCCCATCGTGCTGCCGCCGCTGGTGCTGGGTCTGAGTCTGCTGATTATGTTTCATCTGCGAATCGGTGGCTGGCAGCTGGAAGAATGGCTGCGGGAAGAAGTGGGCCGTCCTGTGACGTTTCAATGGCCTGCCGTGATATTGGCGCAATTCTCCGTGGCGTGCGCGTTTGCCGTGCGAACGATGCGTGTGACGTTCGATCAAATTAACCCACGTGTCGAAGACGTGGCGCGAACACTGGGCTGTAATCGTGGGCAGGCGTTTCTGCAGATCGCGTTGCCGCAGGCATGGCGGGGGATGATTGCCGCCGGAACAATCGCGTGGGCGCGGTCGCTGGGTGAATTTGGTCCGATCCTGGTATTTGCCGGGGCGACTCAAATGAAAACCGAAGTGTTGTCCACGACCGTGTTTTTGGAACTCAGCATTGGCAAGTTGAATGGAGCCGTTGCCGTATCGTTGCTGATGGTGGTGCTGGCAGTCGTCGTTCTGCTGGTGCTGCGACTGGTTGGTGCGAGGCTGACGGCATGATTGAGCTTTGTGATGTATCGATCGTTTCCGGCCCGTTTTCGCTGCGACAGATATCACTGTCCGTGAAGGCGGGCGAGTACGCGGTGTTGATGGGGCAAACCGGACAGGGGAAGACCACGATTCTGGAAGCGATTTGCGGATTACGGAAGGTGACGACAGGACGGATTCTGATTCGAGATATCGATGTCACGGGGCGAAGTCCGGGTGATCGCGGGATTGGCTATGTTCCCCAGGATCTGGCATTGTTTCCGACGATGAATGTGCGTGAGCATCTGGAATTCGCGTTGAAGCTGCGTCATCAGAAAGCAGCGGAGATTAATTCACTGACTTCGGAGCTGTCGCGAATGCTGGGTATCGAGCATTTGCTGAGTCGTTCGGTGCAGGGACTCAGTGGTGGCGAATCTCAGCGCGTCGCGCTGGGGCGGGCACTGTCGTTTCAGCCGTCTGTATTGTTGCTCGACGAACCCTTTAGTGCATTGGATGAAGCCACACGATCAGAAATGCATGCTCTGCTAAAGACGGTCACGAAGTCGACCGGTGTGACGACATTGCATGTGACTCACAGCAGCGACGAAGCCGACGCGTTGGCGAATCGACGGTTTGTGTTGACTCAGGGCGTGATTGAAGAACCGGCATTGCAGCAACAGAAGGATGGGGCGAATTGATGCAGATTACAGTTCAGTTTGAAGCTCAGTTGAGACAGGTCGCGGGCACTGGCGAGCGAACGGTTGAGGTGACCGATGACTGTTCGTTGCTGCACATGTTGCAGGACGTGACGCTGACGACAGCAGCTCTGCGGGAACGAGTGCTGAACGACGACGGGCAGGTTCAGTCGAGCTTGCTGTTGTTTGTGAACGATGTTCCGGTGCCGGCAGTTACCGCAGAGAGTGTTATGTTGAAGGACGGCGATAAGGTTTTGTTGCTGCCGCCGATTTCTGGTGGGTAGCTTTGGTGGGCGGACGGATTTGAAATCTGAGATTTGAAATTTCAGATTGAAACGGATTCAGGCCGCTGTGGCGGCTTGGCCGTCAGAACCGCCAGTCCTGCACAGGTTGGCAGCAGCAGAAACGCCCACAACGCCGCGTCGTAGTTGCCGGTATAGTCATGCGAGAGTGCGACCGGCACCGGACCAAGGGCAGCGGCCAGCACCATGATCGACATGGAAATGCCCTGCACTGATCCCTGGAATTTGCGCCCGAAGTAATTCACCCACACGATACTGCCTGCGCTGCGAATGATGCCGCCGTGCAGTCCCAGCAGAGCCGAATACACGAATACCCACTTCGGTCCCGGCAGAAACAGCAGCAGCAGGATGGCGAAAATTTCCAGCAGCATCGATGTTGCCAGCACAAACCGAGCCGCCATGCGATCGATCAGGTAACCCGCCAGCAGTGTCGATACTGTGGCCGCACCCGCCTGCACGCCGAGTGACGCCAGGGCGGCAGAACGTGAGACGTCTCGTTCTGCAAGGATCGACACCTGGTGAAACATCAGTCCCGTGCCGACCAGCGAAACTGTGGCGACAACGGATGCGAGTTTCCAAAACGTTGGAGACTTCAACGCTTCTTTGGCTGTGAACGATTGGTCGTCGGGAATGCGTATCGCGGCATCGTTGGGTTTCGCTGCCGGCGTTTCTGCATCGGCTGTGGTCGCTGCGTCATCCGCGGGTGGGAACTTTCCGTCCGGCAACAGGCCCAGAGCTTCCGGGCGGTCGCGTAGAAACCAGATCGCTGGCACAATCAATGTCACGCTGACGATCGCACCGAGGATGATCCATGCCTGTCGCCAGCCGTATTGGTTGATCAGCACGTTATTCAACTGCGGCATGACGAGCACAGACAAGGTGCCGCCAACCGCACAGACTCCGGCCGCTCGACCGCGATATTCCTGAAACCATTCGCCCACAATCCAGTTGCCGATGAGTGTCAGCGAACCCTGCCCCAGACAGCGGATCATGGTGAAGCCGACATACAGGCTGACGATTCCTGTCAGTTGAAACATCCAGCAGCATGCAAGCCCGAGACCCAGCGCGACGATTGGCAGTACAATTCGAGCTCCCAGTTTGTCGACGATGCGTCCAATGAACGGCAGAATGCATCCGCCAATCAGTGTCGCGACCATATACGCGACCGAATAGTTGGTGCGATCGAGCTGCAGTTCCAGCAACATGGGATCGACGAATGCGGCTACGGAAAATGACTGTCCGGGAGCCGACATGAACACGGCCGCGGCGGCGATGAGCAACATCAGCCAGCCGGGATGCGATTTACGCTGCGTTCGGTCGTTGGGTTGGTGGGCGGACAAGAGTGAGGATTTCGGTGGAGCCTATTGGCGGGACAGGTCGTTGCCACCTGGAAGCTCGGCGACGCAGTTTTTTACGGTGGGCAAATACCAGCACGAAACGCCAGCGAGTGAATTAACAAAAATACTGCAAATTCGCTCGCGCATCGGGCGGGTAAAGTGCTCGGCTCTCCATGTGAAACAATGATTCGCCGGGCTTCTTAATCGAATCAGTGCACGGAGCTCGACCGAATCGGTAGAATATGAATGTGAGTCTTAGATCAGTCCTGTTAAGTTTTAGAAAGCAGCGGATTCCGTCCAATGGAAAAGGTCCTCATTGTTGTTGGCGACGCAACGGAAACTGTCGACACCCTGTACCCGTACTACCGACTCATCGAAGCCGGTTTTCAACCTGTGGTCACGGCACCTGAAAAACGCCTCTATCAAATGGTGATGCACGAAGTGAAACCGGGCTGGACGATTACTCGCGAATGGGAAGGCTATACGATTCAGTGCGATGTGCCGTTTAGCGAGGTCCACGAAGCGGACTACGCCGGCATCCTGTTCAGCGGCGGCCGGGCTCCGGAATACATTCGCTATGACGAAGATCTGGTTCGAATTACGAAGCACTTTTTCGCAACGAACAAACCGGTGGCGAGTGTTTGCCACGGTGTGGAAGTGCCGGCGTATGCGGATTGCGTTCGCGGTCGTCGCATGGCGACGGTCGGGAAGTGCAAATTCGACCTGGAAGTCTGCGGCGGGATCTTTGTCGACGAACCGTGCGTAATCGACGGCAATCTGGTGAGCGGTCGCACGTTTCACGACAACGGTCACTACGTTGGTCCGTGGATAAAAATGCTCGAAGAAGCACGCGATCAATCCACATGATGCAAAAGGGGGCAATAGGGCACGACTTTCGACAGCTGGAGCGGCTAGATGCTTCCGTGCACTTTTTGCGCTGCCTCAGCGGATAACTTGTTCCTCTTTTCACGGTGAGAATTCGTTGGCAGATTGTCACTTCCAGTCGAGACCCATCGCAGAATCCTGCGTTATGGGTGTCGACGTAATTCGGCGGACGTTGCTGCCGTTGGCGTTGAGAGTGAATACATCGTGTGAGGATTCGTTATCCGGGCCTGGGGTTCGAGAATTGCAAAGCGTGGCCAGTTGCTGGCCATCCGATGACCAGACCGGTGCACCGGGGCGAAGGAGATCGTCGTGGTTGACTTCAAACAGCCGACTCCCGTCACGATTGACCACGCAAATGTTTCCTCCATGACGATTGTACGACAGAAATGCGACTCGTTGCCCATCGGGAGAAAAACGCGGCAGAGGTTGGTTCTGTTTGGTCGACCAAGTCGAACCCGATTGGAACCATCGAAGTTCACACGAAACATCTGTCGGCCCGGCTCTTCTTGGAATTCAGTCACCGTCAACAGTTCCTTTCCATCGGGTGACCAGTCCCAGACAGATTCGTTTTCCGGAAACTCAAGCCGCGTCGCTTGCTCGCTCTTGATGTCAAATACAAAATTTCGATATCGCTTCAGCTGGGCGTTGGGATGATCTTCGCGGTAATAGATAAACTTCGTTCCATCTGGTGACCAGCAGGTAACGCGGCCGGCCCCGGCTCCTTTAATGATTATTCGCTTGTTTGTACCGTCGACGTTCATCGTCCAGATGTCCCACCCGCGCGTGTTGATCCAGCCATCTCCGTCGTCGGCAAACGAAACCGAATGTGCGGGCATGTTGAACACGATTTGCTGACCGTCCGGTGATATGCGACCGATCCATGCGTGACCGGGAAACTCAGTAATGGTCCGGAGCACATTGTCATGCGGATTCAGAGCGCGAAACGAAAAACGATTCGGTCATTTTTCTATATCACCTTCTTTGGCAGAAGTTTCTCTCGCAGTGACGTCTTCGGTCAGGCCGGTGCTCTGATCGTCTGCCGCACCTTCTGCCGCTGACGAGATATTAAGTCCCATCAATATGATCTGCCCGGTGCTTTTTGCCGGCGGGTTGTCAGCGAAGATCTCTGCATTGAAGAACTGATGAAGTCCTAACGCTGAGACGACAACGATCACGATGCCAATGGTGGCCTTTCTCACTGCTTCCGGATCTCCCAAATTACTGACCGATACAGTACAGATGACCAAAGGTTCGCAGATACAGTCGGCCGTTGGCGACAGCTGGGGATGCTCGCATGCCTTCGGCCAGCGTGTTCTTCGACACGATTTCGAACTTGTCGGACGCTTTGATGATTGTGGTGTCGCCTTCTTCGCTGCAGAAGTAGATCAGCCCGTTTGCAGTCACTGGCGATGCCACGTGGGTACCGCCGACGCGGTCTTTCCAGATCTCTTCGCTCGTATCGGCGTCCACACAATTGGCGACACCTTTATCGGTGATCATGAACACTCGGTTACCGATCAACAGCGGCGCGGCCAGACGGGAGTTCCCCTTTTCGCGGTCCCATTCGATGTGAGTGTCTGTGATGTCGCCTGTGGTGGTTTCGTCGAGTCGGATCGCCTTCAGGTTTGCCTGGCTGGAGCCTGTGTTCACGATGGCAAAGTTCTTGTAGAAGACCGGTGGTGCGGCGGCGTTGAAGTCGTCGTGGCGAAAGCCCCAGATTTCTTTTCCCGTGAGCGCATCGTAGCCGAAGCCAGCTCGTGAGCCGACAGAAACGACCTGCGTGCGACCGTTGACTTTGACGAGTGCCGGCGTGCTGTAGCCTTTGCGAAGATCGCCTTCCCGCTTCGGTTTGCCGTCTTCATCGAGGTCGCCGTAGTCGGTCGAACGTTCTGTTCGCCAAACAGTTTTTCCGGTGGTCTTGTTGAGGGCTGTCAGAAACTGAGCGTCAACGCCGTCGAAGGTGAGGATCAGCAGGTCCTGAAAAATGATAGGCGACGAACCGGGGCCGCGATAGTGTCGGCACTTGATGTCGCGGCGTTTCCAGATGACTTCAGCGGTTTCCGGATTCAGTTTGGCCGTTCCGTACGAACCGAAATGAACGTAAACCGCATCGTCTTCCAAAGCACACGATGGAGAGGCGTAGGTGTTGATCGTATTGTTCAGTGGTTCAGGTTCGGCGTTTTCGAACAGCAGTTTGTGATGCAGCACCTTGCCGGTTTCCGCGTCGAGGCAGTAAACGTACTGCTTGGTCCCGTCGTTCGTGGCGGCCGTCAGCCACACTTTTCCGCCGCCGATGATGGCGGTGGAATGTCCGAATTCTTCCAGTTTGATCTTCCACTTCACGTTCTTGCCGGATGCTTCATTGAACTCGGTGGGCAATCCTGCCGCGTCGGCTGTGCTGACGTGGCCGTTTAAGGTGGGACCGCTGCGGAACGGCCACGAGATCGTGGCGTCGGCAGACCAGGCCGGAACGATGGCGACAATCAGCATTGCGATGGTGGAAGCGGTTTTGAGCATGGGATTGGTGGGTAAGGAAATGGGGCGAGAGATTATGTTTGATTTGAGATTTCGAATTTGAGATTTCAAATTGATCAAGCTTTCGTGGCGTGGAGTTCTACTTCAATGGCGGCTCAGGCAGCGCTTTTCCATCCGCGGTCAAAATCTGAAAGTGGTGGATTCCATGTTTTTGGCCGTCGCTGTAGGTCCAAATGACCTTTTTGTCGCGGTTGACTTCAATCAGCTTCGGAGCTTTCGGGTCTTTGCGTCCACCGGCATAGCTGGCGATGACGACGTTGCCGTTGGGGAGAACCTGTCCGCCGCAGGGATCCTGCAGCCAGGGTCCGGGAAGGTCGTCGTTGGTCAGTTGCCAGACAACTTTTCCGTCGGCGTCGAATTCCATAAGGCGGTTGCCGTTTGTGCAGCAGACCATGGTGTTGCCGTTGGACTGTCGAATCGCAGTGAATGGCCATGAGTGAATTTTGCGTTCCGGATCGCCTTCGACCGTTGTGTCGAACGTTCCGAGCACCTTGCCGGTTTTGTCATAATGCTTGACGGCGAAGTCCAGCAGATGCGGCGCCAGATACGTCCCGTCATCCAGCTTGCGCGCCATGCGGGTTTCCATGTGTGCATTTTGGTTTTGGCAGTCGAGCGGAAATTCGACCAGCACTTTGCCATTGCCGTCGAGTTCCAGCAGTCGCGGTTTTGGACCAGCTTCTGTAATGACAAACGTGCCATCCTTTGTTGGATGGGCGCTGTTGACTTCCGCCTGCGTGCCTTTCCAGATGAGTTTCTCAGAGCCCGCGGTCCGGTCGATTTCCACGACAGCACCGCCTGGATACTTGCCGCCTTTGTTGACTGTCAGAATGACGTTGCCATTGGGTAGAACGTATCCGTCGCGAGATCCCGACTGATATTTCCAAATTTCTTTGCCGTCGCCGTCCATGATGTATGTGTGGCTGCCTGTTGCCAGAAAGCCGTGCTTGACGGTGTCGTCGGCCTGACAGTTCGCTGCAACGGACAGCAGCAACATGGACGTGATTAGCGATAATTTCATCTGGGTAAACCTTTTGGCGGGACTCACAGAGCAATTTGTCATTAGTTACGCGTCTGCTTTTCAAACAGCCGACTTCGCGGTCGCATCAGCGTACACACAAATCGCTTCCACAATACCATCCCAGGTGTACGTTGTCGCCTCGACCGTGACTTTCAATCCAGCAGCGCGGGCGGCATCCGCTGTGACGGGACTGATTGTCGCCAGTTGAACGCCGATTTTTTCGGGGTCCAGCCGATGAATTCGTAGAAGTTCTGCAAATTGGCGGGCGATGGACGGGCTACTGAGTCCTACCCAGTTCAGATCTCCGCTGCGGAGTTGGGCAACGATTTCCGGGTCGAATTCTGCGATGTCGTCGTTGCGATAGACGACAAGTTCCGTCACGCTGGCGCCGGCTGCCGTGAGCGAATCCGGCAGGACGTCACGACCGCGGCTCGCACGCGCCCACAGCACATGTTTTCCAGCAACCGACTCGGAAAGTGCCGCGGCCAACGCTTCGGCTCGGAAGGAATCCGGCACCACATCGGCGCGCAGCGAGCGGTCTTCCAGCGCGGACGCTGTTGCGGATCCGATGGTGGCGATCTTCAGGTGGCTCAGCGCACGCGAGTCGAGACCGAGGCTCCACAAGCGGTCACAGAACGCATCCACCCCGTTGACGCTGGTGAAGATGAGCCAATGGAATTGGTTGAGCTGCCTGATTGTTTCGTCGACGACGGCGAGTTGTGCTGAGTTGACGGGTGAGATTTTAATCAGTGGCATCAGCACCGGTTGGCCAGAGAGTTCGACGATTCGTTGCGCGATGTCATCGCTCTGGTGTGCCGGTCGTGTAATGCCAATACGCTGGCCAAACAACGGACGCTGTTCGAACCAGGAAGAGGCTTCTCGCAGACTAACACATTCCCCAACAACAATGAGAGATGGTGGTTTCAGGTCGGCGGCCGTCACTGCGTGTGGAAGTCCGGCAATCGTGGAAGTGACGACGCGCTGTGTTGGCAAAGATGCTCGGCAGATAACTGCTGCTGGTGTGTCGGCAGGTTTTCCGTGTTGCACGAGTTGATCGCAAATGGTTTGGATGCGACCCAGTCCCATGTAGAACACCAGCGTGCCTGGAAACGCGGCGAGTGCGGCATAGTCCAGTCGACCGGTTTCACGGGTTGGATCTTCGTGGCCAGTCACAAATGCTACGGCAGATGCATGATCGCGGTGAGTGAATGAAAATCCGGCATACACGCCTGCGGCGGTTGCCGCTGTGATCCCCGGAACCACTTCATAGGGGATGCCCGCAGCCTGCAGCGCTGCCGCTTCCTCGCTGCCGCGTCCAAAGATGTAGGGGTCGCCTCCTTTTAGGCGAACCACCTGTTTTCCCGCGCGAGCTTCTTCGATCAGGCGGGTGTTGATGTCTTCCTGAGGAACGATACTGTCGGATCCGATTCGTGTGCGTGCGGTGCGTTCGCAGACGGCATTCGTGAGTCGCAGCAGCAACGGATTGGCCAGACCGTCGTACAGGACAAGGTCGGCGGCGGCCAGCACATCGCGTCCACGCAAAGTCATCAGCCCCGGATCTCCCGGTCCTGCTCCAATTAGATAAACTTTTCCCGTGGACACTGGGTAGGAACTCCCGGTTAGTGCAATTCAGTGCTGCGATGTGTTTCCAGCCCCTGTTTGTAGAGAATCTGGCCGACGCTTCCTAGAATGACGGAACCTGTCTGATCGTAAATCCTGCGAGTTTGATGGAACGAGCCTCATTCTTCAGGGCCGTGACTTCCCACATCTACATTTCGAGGAGCCATTCTACATGCCCGCCGCAAACACGCACGCGTTTGATCAACTTCATAAATTGCTCGAGCAACTCGACCGTGCGGAGAAAATGCTGGAACTGGGGCCGCGACGAATCGCCGTAGCAGAGAAAAAAGTTGCTGCTGCTCAGGATGCCTGCTCTGCTCAGAAGGAAGAGATGCAGCAGCTCAGAAAAGCGGCCGACGAAGTGTCACTGACGCTGAAGACCAGCGAGGCCGGAGTTGCCAAACACAAACAACGATTGAATGATGCGACTGCCAACAAAGAATACCAGATTATTCAGGGTCAGATCACAGCCGCGATCGCAGCCAGCGGGCTGCTGGAAGATCAGGTGTTGAACATGCTGGGCGACGTGGACGTGGCCGGTGAAGAATTGTCACGTCTGCAACAGGAAGTTGTCACGCTGCAGCAGAAGGTCGTCGAGGTGAAAGCCGAGGTGCTGAGTCGCGAACCAGGACTGACCGTGGAGATTCAACGTGTTACCGCAGAGATTGCAGAGGTGGAGAAGGTGATTCCTGGTGGTGAAGCCAAAGCGACATATAGACGTCTGCGAGGAGCAATGGGTGCAGCGGCGATGGCGCGGATGGAAGATAATTACTGCAGCGAATGCAATACTGCGGCCACGCCACAGGACCGCGTGCAGATGAATATGGGTGAATTCATCCTGTGCCGACGGTGTGGCCGGATTCTGTATAATCCGGTTCAGGAAGCGGATGTTTAGACACGCATGGAGAGGCGCTGAGGTCGTGGCCACGCCGCACGCTTTCGCTCGAAATCCCGGTTGTCGCAAAAGCCAGCACTTACGTTGCCGGGCTCGCCTTGCTACGACGGTCCGCTCCAGCCGTATTGGCCCAGCGTGAGTACCAGAAACACGATCCCGACGATGACCGCTGCCAGAGCGACAAACATCAGGCCATCGTAGATGGTTGGATCAGAGTTTTGTTGTGACATTGTCGCCTTCCAGAATGAGTCCCTGACGCGTTTCTTCTACGACCACGCAGACCGCATAGTCCGGGAAAACAGAGATGACTCGTGCTTCGCAGAGATACTTTGCTCCGCGAGACAGAATTAGTTTCATGTCCTTGTAGACGCGGTCATCGCTGCCGATCGTGATTTGTACATATTCCTGATTTTGTGCTTTTGCCTTCTGCGTTTTCGTAACAAAGCCATCGACCTTGTCTTTCTCGGCAGAGACGTCAGCGATCATTTGAACGCGCGGGTCGACCCCGTGAAACCGCAGCATATCCTTGAGTCGACTGTTTTCTGTCAGTTGTTGTTCTTCTTTGTCTTCCGCTTCCGCCAGCTTGTTACTTAAGCTCAGCACCTTGCCTTCGACGGCCTGTGCTTCGTCCAGCATTTCGGAGATTCGATTTCGCAGGCTTTGGACTTCGCGATTCAGAACAGTCGCTTCGCCCACTCGGGCTGCTGCTTCTGTGGTTGCCACTTCTGAATCGCTGACTGCTTTGTCTCGTTCCAATTGTGAGGCGGCGAGCAGTTTTGTGGCCTGGTCGACTTTATCCGCGTTGGCTCGCTGTTCTGCCTTCAGGTTGTCTCTGAGAGTTTTCAGCTCGTCTACTTCGGCTGTGAACGCTTCCACAGCGCGGTTGCGTTCTTCGATCGCATCATCGACCTGGCCATCTGCGACCTGGACTTTCTGCTCCATAGCCATTGCATGGGTGCGCCACTGCCCCTGAAAGGTGTAGACAGCACCTGCAAAGCACATGAACAGGATGCTGAACACCAATTGCATTACAATTAACATCTTGCCGACGACATTGTTCATCGAGCACTCTCCGAATCTGTTCCGTGTACTTACTTAACCGTTGAGTTTGGTTTGCTGGCATCCTGGTGACGCGAGTGTCACCGTTAGTTGGTTTGCGATGCCAGTTGGTCGAGCCGAAGTTGAATCGATTCGTTTTCCAACTGCAGTCGCACAAGTCGATCTGTCAGGACGAGCCGCTGTTGCTGTAGACGAAATCGGTCGGTTCTTAATTCTTCCAGATCATTTTGAAGACGAATCACGTCTTCTCGTCGCTTGGTTGTTTCATCGCGGATCGTACGAGCGTCCACCGCCAGCTTTTGGAACTGTACAGATCCGTTAGCGAGTGCCAGCTGATCTTTTTCCAGTTCTGCTTCAAGAATCGCGATCTGAGCCTCGAGAGCTTTCAGATCCTGTTCCTGTTCAGATTCCACCTGCGTAATCCGCTCACGGAGTTTCGCCGTCAATTCGTTCAACTGGGCCGTCTCTGTTGACAGGTGTTTTGACTTTGATGAATAGGCTTCCAGGATCGCGTTGTAAGCGTTGTCTTTTTGTTTGGGAGACAGATCTTCACCGACGGCCGGTGTGACCGTCCACGTGATGCCGTTTTCTGTTTGAGTCGCTTCGAACTGGAATTCATCAATTTCCGGGGAGTGCATCTCTGCAATGGGATCCGGGCGACCATAATACGACGCCACCGCCATGCCCATGAAGGACACCGCGGTGATAGCCAGAATCACAGTCGCAATTTTCGGAAATGATGTTTGCATCAGGAGTAGAGGGCCCTGGCAGTGAGAAATCTATTGACCGCAAAAACAGAGATGTCGGAGACTTTACACTCTCCTTAACCATGTTTAAGACGGTAATTTATACGGATCGCAGGAAAAGGGAGTCAAACACAAACTGCACTAGTGCCCCTATTTAGGAACATCTCAACCTGTTTTTGTGGCACAGCAGGCGCGTGGTGGCTCATTAGTCCTGATATCGACTCCTATTTGCATCGACTGGGGATTTGCTGGAGCAAACAGTTAAGTCTGCCTGATCGGAACAATAGAATTAGTCAGTAAATTCGACCAAAGGCGAACATCGCATCCCTTCCGTCGTCGATATTGCGTATGCCGTCGACGTTATTGATGCACACATTGCTACGGGTTGTGATGGCGAGATAACCCCAAAACGCTGGAGATTATGAACGATGTCTAATGGGACAATGGCCGAGGG
>CALFOL010000622.1 GCA_937919915.1 uncultured Planctomycetaceae bacterium | reverse complement strand
CTCTCAGATATTATCAAGCTTATTACAAGACTGAATTCCCGGATAGACTCTGAGTCGCCGTTCGATATCCGATATCCGATATCCGATATCGCATCCGGCACACCGTCAGATCAGCGGAACTCACCGTGTGCTGCTGCACAGCGTCAACGGTGACGACCTCGCCAACCAGTTGTGTCAGGCCGATCTGCAATCGTTCAATCTGGTCTTCGGACATGTGAACATCCTTCTGTGACAGTGCGTGAATCGCAGCCGTACCGTGACAGCACCTTGCTTGAGTCTACCCGGATCTGGCTGTTGCGGCCAAGGAAACGTCTCACAACGGAAGATCGAGCGATTGACAAGCACGTCGCGCATGCGAGTGAATTTGCGGGGGGTGTCTGTCAATTCACTCGCTGGCGCTTCGTGCTGGGAATGTGCGCGGCTCGCCATTGTGAAGCAATGAGTCACCCTGCCTGGGTTATGGCGCCAGCGATTGCAGATAGTCGAGCAGTGAGGCGAGCTCGTGGAGCGTGTACTCCTTCAGTACACCTTCCGGCATGACGGAGACTTTTGAGGTCGCTCGCTCTTCGATGCTGACCTTGTTGATCATGATTTCTTTGCCTTTGGCGTTTCGTAAGGTGACGCTTTCGCTGAGCTCTGCGGACACGAAGCCTGTGTACGTCTTGCCATCGTCGGTCACAATAACATTGGTCACGAAGCCCTGGGCGATCGTTTTGCTCGGTTCCAGAACAGCGTCAGCCAGTTCCGACCGCTTGTAGGTTTTGGCGATGTTGCCGAGGAACGGACCTTTTTGCACTTCGTCTTTAGAAACGGTGTGGCACGCGGCGCAGTCGGCCCGCTTAAACACCTGCTTCCCGAGCGCGACATCGCCCTGCATGGCAACCGCTTTTGCGGCAGCATCCGCGATCGACATCGTACTGATTTTGGGCGAATCGTCAGTCGCCTTCGGTTTGATCTTCAATTGCTGAATCACAGCCTCAGCCGTCTTCGCCACCTCCGCATCATTGTCGTTGCGGACTGCGAGAATCTGGTCGTCCAGAAAGTGATTGTCAATCTTCGCTGCAGCCTGCATCAGGCGGATGCGGCCAGCGGACTGCTGCCAGGCCAATTCGATGGACTGCCGAGCTGTCTCCGAAGCTTCAGGACTGGCGTTCTTTCGTGATACGACAGAAAGCAGGGCTGCATCTGCCCAAAGACCAGCAGCGGATTGATCACTGATTGCCACATCTGCAAACATCGAAACATAAGTCTCCAACACACCTGCGTTGCCAAATTCCTGGCGGGCTCGATTCTGCTCGTTCCCGGCATTCTTTGCTGCGTCCAGCGTTGTCATGGCGGCAAGCAGCGCAGCAGGAACTTCCGGGTTTTTCAGCTTCGCCAAAGCACCGACGGTATCCGCCAGCACAGTCGCCGAAGCATCGTCCCTGGCAGCTGCTTTTAACAACAACGCGAGACCCTCCGGTGGAATGTCCTGCAATGTCGACAGCTGCGCCACGGCCGTGGCAAGCAACCCATCATTCGAATCCGCCAGCCGCAGCATCTGATCAAGTGCTTCATCGGATTGAATTCGATTGCGGTGCATGTTCTGAATTAAATCGGCCGCGTCCTCAGGCGTTGCACTCCGCAAAGACTCTTTAAGGACCGTTGCGATCTTTGTGGTTTCGCTCCATGGTTCCGGCTGGTAGTACGGACCGCGAGTGTCGGGACGAGTTCCCCAGGAATCGCCCTTCCAGATGCCTTCTTGAAAGTGCAGCCGACACAACGCTGCCAGAATCAGTCGACGTTTCTGAGGCGAAGCTTTCGGCAGCCGAGAGGCTAAACCGTCGACGACCGCTGTTTCGTGCATCATCGCCAGAGCTCGCAACACGGGAGCCGTGATCTGGTCGCTTTGATCCAGAGCCTGCAGGCAGGCGTCGAAAGCGTTGCGTTTTGCCAGGCAACGAATGGACGTATGTGAAACAACCCGATCACTGTTTCCCAGTGCCTTGATGCATTCCGCGTCGGTGGCATCGCCGCGAAGGCTGTCCAGAAGGTTACGCAGATCACCGCGAACGGCAATGCCGTCGGCCAGCAGTTGCTCATGAGCCGACTTGCCACGCCGCAGGAGTTCGCGCTGCGCTTCCATTCGTCGACGGTAGCTCGGCGACTTCAAAACGTCGATCAGTTCAGCATCCGCTGCTGTTGAAAACGCAGGCATCGGAGCGGGCTCAAACGCCTTCGGCTTCACGCATACGACGTAGCCAACATCCGGCCCAGCCCAGTTGAAGGTCGCTCCACGCCAGCTTGCGCAATACACGCGACTGTTTCCGTCGACATCGGCGTCAGTGGGCCGAGTCATCTTAATGAATGATTCAGGCGGAGCAGTTTCTTTAAACGTCGCTCCACTCGGAGAGACCGTATGACGGTACAGGGAGCCAGTTCCCCAGTCGCATGTGTATGGCGCGTTATTCCATCTACCGAAGCCGGGTTCGTCGATGTAGACGGCTCCGCAACCAGAACCTCCGCCGTAATCGGCCAGCGGCTGTACGCATTCGTCGTTAAAGTTCCTGTATAGTCGTGGATAACCGTGGTCTTCCATGCCAGTAAAGTGATGCAGGCGAACGTCCCAGCCGCCGCCGTCGTTTGTGTTATCGCGAGCGAACATGTCCATCTGCGGACTGATCGCCACTTCCAGAATATTTCGCGTCCCGGTGGAATAGATTTCCAGTCCGGTGCCATCAGGTCGGACACGGATCACACCACCGCCGCGATGAGTGACCTTCCGACCATCGCGGCCTTCTGCGTCCATAAAACCAAAGTCGCCGCCAGCGATGTACAGCCAGCCGTCCACTCCAAGGCTGACGCCGTTCGTCGTGTGGTCGGCGGGACGTTTGTCGTAGCCAAAGGCCAGGTTCTTCACCAGAGTTTTCTGTTCATCAGCCACTCCGTCCCCATCGTGATCAATGAAGGCACTCAGGTGCGGCGGATGCATCAGATACAGACGGTCGTGATCCCAAACCAGACCTCGCGGCGAGTCGATTTCGCAGAACACTTTCGTTTCGTCAGCGCGCCCGTCGCCGTCCAGGTCGCGTAGCCGAATGACTCGCCCACGCTCCGGATCGCGGCCCAGTGATCCGTTGCCGTCTGAACTAACGTACAGCGTTCCATCGACTGCAGCCGCAACGAAAACGGGATAATTCACCGCCGGAGGTGCCGCGAACACCGTGGCTTCGAATCCGTCGGCAACCTTGACGTCTCGCAGAATAGCGGCTTCCTGGTCGATTGAAAGTTTCTCGATGCGTGGCGGAATGTTGCCGCGACTTGCGTAGACGTCACCGGTGGCAGGTGCGAAGGCACCTGCTGCTTTGGGATCAGCTGGCCACAGAGTACCAATGCCGTCGCCTTTCAACTTTACATCCCACAAACTGCACCAACCTGCCGTGCTGCCGTATCCGGTAAGTCGAACAAAATTTGCTGCTGGCGTCTTTGCCAATGCTTCCGGGCCTTGTTTGCCACTGGTGTTTTCCGATCGATCGAGCATTGTTTCCCAGGTCTTGCCATCCATAGAACTTTCGACGCGATATCGATACACAGCGTCACGAGATTCCCAGTCGATGTTAATCTCCGCAAAAACATGCGGAGCTTCGAATTCAAACTGCAGCCATTGCGGGTAAGACGCTCCATCGGCACACCAGCGAGTTTCGCGACTGGCGTCGATTGCTTCGTACGGAGGATGACCGCTCTGAGTACTGGACGCGGTGACTTTTGCGAACGTCGCGTTTTCCGGCGGCTTGCCGAAGTCCAGCGGATCCGCAGCCTTGTGCTTGTTCTTGTCGATGAACGTGACTTCGTTGTCGCCTTTGTAAGGCGTCAGGTATTCCGGAGTCAGCTTACCACACGCCCACAGAGTGCCACGCGTGATCAGTTCCAGGTACCGAGGATCGCGAACGGTTTCTGTGTTGTGACCGATCGTCGTGCTGAAGCTGCGAGCTCCCTGAGTTTCGTTGGTCCAGACAACGATCGCTTCGTCGACTCGGGGATTATTGCCGCCGATTTTCTGCTTACCAACAGCCAGCGAATGCGCGCCAAAGACTTTGACGTTGTTGTACAACTCTTCGTTGACAGTCGTCCAGTCACTTAGCGTAGCGGTAATCGGGTGTTTGGTATCGACGAAATTGATGGCGATCGGTTCTTGCGGACCATGACTGCTGGATTGCAGCCCAAGGTGTTGAAACCACGCGTCCGTGCCGGTACGAAAGCTGTGCATCGCGCAATGCAGGTGCACGGCAGGAAGCTTCTTATGCAACTCCACGATTCGATTCACGATCACTGGATCTTTGATATCGGCCGCACACTCGTCGTGGATGATGACGTCGTAGTCTTCGGACCAGTTGAGTTTCTTATACAGAGGCAGTACTGGTGCCGTGGTGGAGTTATCGGTCCAGTAAACGTCGACGCGAATGTTCGCTCGCTCCTGAATTCCAAAGCAGATCGTTTCCTGCTGGCTGGTGTAGTCGTGGCAGCAGCCGCCGGCAATCAGAAGGGCTCGCAGCGGTTTCTGCTCCTGAGCCGCAGCTGCGGATGAGAGCAGGAACAGCAGGGCTATGATTGGGATGTGTTTCATGGTTTGCTCGTAGTTCAGGCCGCTCGCCTGAGAGTCCATTCGGAACGTCAAAAATGGGGAGGGAACCAAAGGTCGAAGATAACAACCATCGCTGCGTTTTACGGGGCACTCACTTTGCGCAACGTCAGCAAGTACTCGACAAGATCGACAAGCTCCTGAACAGTCAACAGCTTCTGCAGGTCTTGGGGCATCAGTGACACCTTGAGTTTTTCGTATTCGTCCAGACTGGCCTTAGCCAACTTCTTTGTGATGCCATCCTGAGTTCGCAGCGTCAGGGATTCGTCGGTTTCACTGACCAACAGTCCGACAATCACCAGGCCATCGTCAGTGACTGCCGCGTAGCTTTCGTAGTTGTGGCTGATCGCGGCACTCGGATCGAGAATTGATACGTACATTGCTTCGCGAGACAGCTTGCTGCCGATTTCGGATAAGTCCGGGCCAACGTCTTTGCCTTCGCCTTTCACTTTGTGACACACGATGCACATATTCTTTTTTTGAAAGGCTCGTTCTCCATTTGCCACGTCGCCCTGGCGTTCTACCAGCTCCGCGACAGTCGGCAGCGGCTGAGCATCCGCAGTCGCGGGAAGCTGCAGGTGCTTCGCAGCTTCCGTCTTTATCATCGCCTTTGTCGAAGACAGCAGAATATTTGCAGCGGCAAACGTCAGGTCGTTCGCAAGCTTGCCGGAGGTGACGAGTTCCAACAAGGCATGCTGGCCATCGACAGTACGCCCAACTGCTGTGACGGCCGCCGTGCGAACGGCAAGCGAAGCTTTGCCTTCGCTGATCAAAGGCATCAGCAGCTTCGGGGTTCTCTTTCCACCAGCATGTCCAATCAGAGTCACAGCAGCAACCGCCTGAACCGGATCTTTGCCGCCGATAGCTTCCAGCAATGTCTTCTCACGTTGCATCGAAAACAACAATTCGGCGCCGCGAACACCGCTGGTTTCTGTTGAGTGCTGCAGGCTGAACGCTGCAAGGCCGTCGACGATTTCGATCGGCTTGAAACGCTCGATCAATTCGAAGTACTGGTCAGTCCCCGGCTGAGCCTTGAGGTACCTAATGACAGCGGCTTTACCCTTCGCCGATGACTCAAGATCAAACGACTTCAGCCGCAGTACCGTCTCGACAATCAGCTTGTCCTTCGGATCGACAGCAGGTTCGTCAGCCGAGGTTGATGCTGCGAACAATGTGATGATGAAGAGGTAGCAGAAGAGTTTCACGGCGATGAACTTCACATAGAACAGAGTGGCTCACCTGTTCGGCAAACAATAGCGAGAGCGAAACAGGCGAGCCACCCGACTGCGGCTGGAAGCCCCAGTCAGTAAATTACGACCACAGGAAACGGGAAACCGCTCTACAGCCCCAATAGGCGGCTCAACGCCGTGTCTTTTTTTGCTCCTTCGTGGAAATCGAACGCTCGCATATAGCGGTCGTGATCTTTTGCCGGCGTCTTGGAATCCTGCAGAATCTTTACGAGGTAATTCGGCGCTTCGCTTGCGCGAACACGCCAAACAATGTCTCGCCCACCTGTAGTGTTCCAGCCATCACCGACATTCTTCAGCCATGCGGCGAAGCAGGCGTCGGCATCATTATCCGCCGCAATACCCAGAGCTTCCAGGTACCAGCGATCTTTCCCGTCATGCTGAACTGCCAGTTGAGCCCACAGTTCGGCTTTCTTCGACGATTTGCTGTGCCGCAAAGCCACCGCCAGTTCACGACGAACCTGAGGCGAACCGTCCTTAATCAGCGGTGTCACGAATTCGGACACATCCATCTTCAACTGGCGAGCCAACCGAACACCAACAATCCGAATGTTCGCGTCTTTGTCGCCGATGGCCTGCTGCACAGTCTGTGCACCACGGCCGTCTATCTTGCCGAGCAACCATAGCGCTCGAGCTCGATAAATCGGATTCTCTGAACCAGCCAGCTTCTGCAGTTCGGCCTCAGCATCTCGTCCCATTTTGTGAAGAGACTGCCATGCAAGATACCGTGTCGCATAGTTCGGGTTCCTGAGTGCTTCGATCGATCCGGCGGCTGTCGAGAAATCGAATTTTGGCACCTTGTACTTCGCGTCCGAATCAAACGGTGTAATCCGAAACAGTCGACCACGTCCAAGATCTCCCATGCCGTGGCCACCGACACCCGGGTCGTACCAATCGGCGATGACCAGCGACCCGTCCGGAGCAACTTTCACATCCGATGGACGGAACCAACGGTCCTGCGTCCCCGTCAGAATGTTGCGGATTTCCGCTTCGTAACCGGCTCCGTCGTTGCCGGTGATGTAAGCTCGACAGACATTCGGTCCAGCATCGCAGTGCAGAACATGGCCGCGAAACATTGGCAACAAGTCGCCTTCGTAAACCGTGATTCCTGTTGGAGAACCCGCTCCGGTTTCCAGCAGGTTGGGGACCACGCCGGGATCGTTCAGGTGCCAGTGCTGCTCCGGCACATTGTCGCTCATGCCCGTGCGTGGCGTCTTCCAGCCCGCTCCCGTTTTCTCATCCTTGTAACCATAGTTGCCGAATTCCATCACGTAGTTAATTCGCACACCCTTATTACCGTCGTCGTCGTTGTCTGATTGCCAGATTGATCCGTAAGAATCGACTGTCACCATCCAGTTGTTGCGGAAATTCCAGCCAAGTGTTTCGAATTCGCTACCGTCCAGGTTACAGCGAAACGCCATACCTTCCTGATAGGGCTTACGATCAGCGGTCACGGTATTGCCCGCCAAATCGACAATCGGCTTGCCGTCTTTGTCTTTGACTTCACGTCCCGAATTTCCAAAGTTGAAATACAGCTTGCCGTCAGGGCCAAAAGTAAACGCGTGAATTCCGTGGTCATGCTGTGAACCGGATATCCCGCTAAACAACACTTCCTGTTTGTCAGCCTTGTCGTCGCCATTTGTGTCCGTAAACACTTGAACCTTGTCGCCGGCGGAAACAATCACTTTGTTTCCAAGCACACAAACGCCGTGCGGCGAATCGATATCTGTGCCCTGGTAAAACACTTTCTCTTTGTCGACCTGACCGTCGCCGTCCGTGTCTTCCAGAATCAGAATCCGATCACCTTCCGGCCGCTTGCCCTTGTGTCCGCGGTAGTTGACGATTTCGCAGACCCAAACACGACCGCGGTGATCGATGTCGATATTCGAAGGACTCAGCAGTTGCGGTTCCGACGCAAACAAACTGGCGGTCAGTTCTTCACCGACGTCTAATCCATCCAGAGCGGCTGACGCTTCTCGCGATCCGCCGGAATCGTTTATGGCACCGGCAGGTGGCTCTGAGTTGTAAACCTGAAATACGACGCTGGCTGTTTCGCCGCAGGCACCCTGATCTGTGCCGCCGTTGTCCAGGCCCCCGCGAGCCTGAAAACGGTTGTACCCGTCCGGCACGTCAAAGGCGACGAGTGAATTTGCGTGAGTTCCAATTCCGTAGGCGACGGCTTTGCCGTCAATGTTCATCGTCTGGCCGCCGGTATTTTTATTTAACTGAACCTGGCCGAACCCCGATGAGGCAGACTTCCATTTCAGATCAGTCAGTTTTTTTTCGCCTGCCGGGCCGGTCAATCGTGGTTCGGCCCAGTTAGCCCAGTCACAACCGAAGCCATTGCCGCCATCGGTCACCACCAGAAACAGCTGCTTAGCACCGGTGATGTCGACATCAATTTCCACTGCGTGGCCAGGCGTCGCTTTGGTCACTGTCTTGCTGGAAAACAGAGCCTGTGCGGTTGGCGGTGTCGCCGTCTTCGCCAGCGGGACAGCCCGCTTGATTTTGCGTCCGACTTTATTCTTTGCTTCCGAATCGGGGTCGGGTTCATCCTGATTCGCTTTCAGGTCTTCTCGCGTTGGACTCTTCGTTTCCACACCTGTTGCCGGGACTTCACCGTGAGCCGTCCAGACAATGGCATTCAACACCACCTTGCGAAAATTCTCATCGGACCAGTTCCAGTGAAAGTGTCCACCGGTAAATCCAAAGCCGCGACCACCACCGTCGCGTTCGGACGCCCACGCCACGTGCTGAAGTTCACCGTTCTCCATCGACTTGCGGACATCCGGATTGCCACTGTGAGGACCGTCGCCACGCTTCATCGTTTCCTGGGGCGGATGAGCCGACAGGATTGGCGTGACGCCTTTCATGTCGTCACGAAACCGCATGTGAAAATACCACTCGTCATTGATCTCGAATGGCTTCACACCGTTGCTGATCGGATGATCGGGGAAGGTATCAAACTTTCCATCCCAATGAGGATTCACAGACCAGTTCGCTTCGAAGTAGCCGCCCATCCAGTCCTTGAAAGCGTCGCCGGCTTTACCCGCCGGAGTTTCCACGGCGTAATGAATACAAACCAGTCCCGCGCCCTTTTTCATCAGCGTATCGAATTCATCGATGTGCGGGTTCAGGAGATGCCCGCCGCCGCCATCGCAATAGACAACAACAGCGTCCGCACCTTCCAAAGCTGCCATGCCTTCTGCAGGCCAGCCGTGCTTGATGACTTTTGTTTCGTAGTTCGGCAGGGCCTCGTTGAGCGAATCAGCCAGTTGCAGGCATCCCGCATAATGCTCATGCGACCAGTACCCGTGACTCGGACGCCCGGAAATGAACACAATCTTCTTCTTTTCTTTCGACGTACTGCTAACCTTCGCGTTGGGTTTGGCGTTCAGTTTTTTCACGCGAATGTTACGGAACTGAACCTTCATCGGAGGACCAGCGTGTAACTGCAGCGCCAGTATTCCAGCTGCTCGGCGTTGCTCTTCATCGTTGTCTGTGCAATCAATCGTGGTGACGCCGTTAATCTTGTGAACAAAATGGAATCCATTCGCGGTAATCGTGTAGCTGTTCCAATCTTCGTTTTTGATTTTTGACTGAATTTCGGCAGATTCTCCGACGGAACCAAGAACCTTCACTTCAAACTTGCCATCGTTGCGAACCAGTTCGGTCTTCTGTCCACGATTTGCCAGAATGCCGCGAAAACGTTCGCCGTACAAAATGCCTGAGTACGTTTCACCTGCTTCGAAATCACCCTGATAACCTCCCACGACCCACTTTTGTTTTTCTGCATCGGGTTCAAAGCTGCGATACTGAATTCCGGAATTCCCGCCGATGATTTTGTAATCCAGTCGGAGTTCAAAATCCGTCAGTTCTCCACCGCGCCACACGATGAATGTGTTACCGCTGGTTGGGTTGTTCGCGGTCGTCTGACCGGTAATCGTTCCGTCTTCGACGCTCCAGAATTTCGGGTTTCCGTCCCAGTTCTTCAACGTCGTGCCGTCGAACAATGATTCGAAACCGTCTTCGTCGGCACGCGTGTCCGCCGGAACGATCAACAGCGCACTAAACAGAAGAGAACAGAAACAAAGCGATCGCATATTTCAGCCTTGTGAAAATTGGTGGGAATGAGGCGACCGCCCGAGCATCAGGCGGTCATAGGTGGGAGTGCGAGCCCGTCGATTATAGCGAACTCACGCAACCGTCAACCACTCTGTAATGACATACCACAACGGAATTGTGATATGTTGCACTCGCCCTAATTATTCTGAATCGATGACCGGCATCGCCCTGTCAATGAGTCGGAATACCGCCTTGCAAATATCAATGTGCGAAGGAGGAAGGTATTGACGGGGAAGGTATTGACGGGGAAGCCGTCCGACAATGCATACCAGCATGAGGCGTCAGCGACTTAACGAGTAGCGAACGGGATGGACTCGCTCGCGTTTCGTGCTGGTGATTTGCGATGCTAAAACAGCTCGTGGATTTCTCGATGGCCGAAGTCGACCAGCGGAAACGGACGCCCGGCAGGACCAGGCAGATGCGATTCCAGTTTCAGGCCCAGGCTGTGGAATACAGTGGCAATGATATCACCTGGCTGAACCGGACGATCGGCCGGCACGCCACCGATGGGATCACTGGCACCAACAACCTGACCACCTTTTACGCCGCCACCCGCAAAATACGTTGTAAAACATTGTGGCCAGTGATCGCGGCCCCCGGCGGGATTCACTTTCGGCGTGCGCCCGAATTCGGCAATGTTGCAAACCATCGTATCGCCCAACATGCCTCGTTCATGCAGGTCGCTGATCAACGCGGAGTAACCCTGGTCATACATCGGGGCCACGATATTCTTCATGCCCTCGATCGACGTAAACGGCTTGGAGCCATGGATGTCCCAGGTCACTTCATCAAACACCGTCAGAAACGTGTTGATGGTAACAAAGCGGACTCCAGCTTCCACCAGTCGTCGTGCCAGCAGGCAACACTGCCCGAACCGATTCATCCCATAGCGGTTGCGGGTATCCTGTGATTCCTTCGTCAGGTCGAAGGCGTCGCGCGCCTGACTGCTGGTCATCATGCGATACGCCGCCTGAAAGTTCTCGTCCAGCAACGCGGCGTTTTCACTGGCCTCGAAGTCCCTGACAGTCTGATCAACGATGTCTCGCAGCTTCTGGCGACGGTTCATCCGCGCTTCTCCCATTGATTCGGGAGGCAAGAGGTCCGGTACTTTGAAATCTGGTTTCGACGGATCAGCCATCAACGCAAATGGATCGTGCGACTTGCCCAGAAAGCCGCCAGCCTGTCCGTTAGGAAGATTTCCGCCACCACGCCCCATCGTTTCAGGCAACACCACAAATGGCGGCAGGTCTGTCTTGCGGCCCTTCAGATAACTCAGGACGGCACCAGCATGCGGAGTGCTCACACCGCCACTAAACTGACGCCCGGTCTGCATCATCTGCCAGCCGGCATCGTGCACGGCAGCACCCGTGTGGTGGCACGATCGTACCAGCGAAAAATGATTGGCGACTTCGGCATGCTTCGGCAGGATCTCCGAAATCTGAAAACCGCCAGCCGTGTCGATCGGACGAAACGGTCCGCGCACTTCAGACGGCGCATCCGGCTTCATATCGAACGTATCCAGTTGACTCGGTGCCCCCAGGTTGAAGATCATGATGCACGCTTTATCATCGTGTCCAGGCTTCACAGCGCCGGCTTCTTTGGCCTGAGCATACTGAGCCAGGGACAGACCAGCGGCCCCGAGGCTGCCGACCTGCAGGAAGTCTCGACGAGTGGCTCCATTACACGTGTGTGCGGTTCCGCGACCTGTAAGATTCAGCATGAGTAAACCTCGAACGTAGTTAATGTCGCAACGACCGTGTCCACGGTGCCACTTTAGTTTACCGACACGAGCAGCTCACAACAACAGTTCGCCGTACTATCGATCGTCAGTATAGTGGAACTCCAGCGGCGTGTCGGAACCAGCGGCCGCAACTCGGAAGCCAACCTTCCCGTCCATCACGTCTAACAGCAACTGGCCACAAACTTCCTGTCGCCAGCCATCCAGAATCCGAGGCAAACCGTCCCCGTTCTGGCTGAAACGGTGATACCGCACGAGTTCCGTTAGATCCTTGTTGTTGGCCACCAGCGTTTGTGAGACATCCATTTCGGCGCAGCGATTCGACAACGACAACGACAGCAATTTCGAAATCACCTGCTCATCCGACGTTGCTTCCTGGCGGCGGCTGCGCGGCTTTTTCGGAAGGTCTGCTTCAGGGACATTGATTGCTTCGCCAATGACCTCGACAATTTCTTCCAGTCGACGTTTGTATTCGGGACGATTCAGATCCCGAGTTGCCAGTGCCTGCTGAACATTGATGGGCTTACGGCGCGCAAGATCGATCAGCAGATCGTCGCGCAGGACACGCCGAACAGGACGATTTCTGAACGCGGCTTCCTGTTCACGCCAGGCTGCCAGTTTCTCCACAATGGCGAGTTCGCGGCGGCTGAGTTTGTGCGTGCCGGAAATTTTTTGCCACGCCGCAGTCGAATCATCGCGGACAATGTCGTCGATCATGCGATTGATTTCGGCATCTGCCCATTCAAGTCGTCCATGTGCGGTCAGCCATGTCGTCTGGCGTCGCCAAATTTCCAGGACATGCTCGACGTCTTCCAGAGCATATTTGAGTTGATCTTCTGACAGTGGTCGCCGCAGCCAGTCGGTGCGAGTCTGGCTTCCATCAACCTGCAGGTTCAGTACGCGTTGCACGATGGCGGAATAAGAAAGCGGATAACTGCGACCACGAAATCCTTCTGCCACCTGAATGTCGTAAAGTTTGCGGGGCGGTTTGCCAATCAGGTGCAGACAAAATCGAATTTCTGCCTGGCCACCGTGAACCACCACTGTGGTTTGATCGTCCGCCATGATGTCCCACCATGCTGTGAGATCAGTGATGGCCAGTGGGTCGACGGCGGCGACACGTTCGTCAGTCGCGAACTGCAACAGTCCGAGTTCCGGTCGGTAGGTACTTTCCGAGACGAATTCGGTGTCGAACGCCACCAGTCCGATATTGCGAATGTGATCGCAAAGTTCAATGAAGCCGTCATGACTGGAAATGAGAGGTGTTGTCATACAAGTAAACAGACAATCAACTTGATCACAGGAGAACCCTGTGCAGATCGGTTTTAGCAAGTGCGGAGCGAACGCAGAGATTCGGCACGTCTGTAGTAAACGCGACAAGTTATGAGCTTACGCGAGCTACGTCTACCGGACTTCCCGTCGCGGAAGCGATTTCGCCGGCATCGCGGCAGTCAGGCTGCACATCCGAATCCATCCGAATCCATTAGAGACCATGAAATTCCGTGTTTTTCTGGTTGAGAGGTGGGGACGCAGCGGTTCCTCAAGTCGGGAGGTCCGGAGCACGGGAGACGAATATCCTGTCACCGTGCCGAGTCGATTTCCTCGGATCGCCAGAAAAGGCCGTTCCTCAAAAGGTGACTACGCGTCTACTGGTATTGCTCGTGAGCGGTTCCCGTCAAGCAGATCGATGCGGAATGTTGAAATTTCGAAACGGTGACTTTCGGCAACAAATCTCCTGAATCGGCAACTCGGCGGCACTGAATACGGGATGCGATCGATTTCCATCACAACCGATTTGGCCAACGGGATCCAGCGGGAATACTCAACCTATCAACCGTGCACTAACAGTGGTGCACCGGACTCCGAACACCGCATTGGGAAAGACCTCCTATGAACCGTATCTTTGGTTTGCTGGTTATTGTGTGTGCTGCTATTGTCGCTGTGCCTGCATCATCGGAAGGTGGTTTGTTCTGTCGAGCCAAATCGGCGTGTTGCGAATCAGTTGACGTCTGTGCATCAGCTCCGACCGACTGTGCACCGGAACCAGCCTATTGTGCTCCGCCCGCACCAGAGCCTTGCTGTGCACCGGAACCATGCAGTCACCTGCGACCACGTCTGCTGCGACGTGCACCACGTCACTGTGCACCAGCCCCCAGCTGTGCTCCTGTTTACGCACCAACTCCTGCACCATGCTGCGGTTCAACCGGTTACGGAGCCCCGAGTGCATATGGCTACGGCGTCGCTGTCAACGGTCCTCACTGGTTCTAGAGTAGTTTACTTCTTGTTGTGAACGGGACTCGCTCGCGGGAGCAAGCTTTCTTCGATGGAAACGCGTGC